>NZ_CP106952.1:600000-784157 GCF_030419005.1 Eleftheria terrae | reverse complement strand
GCGGTCCACGCCGTCCGGGAGCGCAACGGCAAAAGTGCGCCACCGGGTCACGCGCCGCCTGCTGGACCTCCGCACCTGCGGGCCGACTCGCGACGAAACGCCGCGACTTCCGGCGGCACGGCACGCGCGGCCCCCGGGCCTGCTTCAGCACCTCGCCACCACTCGCGGGCAGCCCGCTCGAACCCGGTGCTTCAGGCCGGCGGCACAGGCTTGGCGGCCAGGGCTTGCCCGCGGGCACCGGGTGCCATGCTGCTGGCAATGCACCACTGGGCCGACCAGTAGGTGCTCAACACCCACAGCGTCCCCCATGGCAAGGCAGTGTGGAAACGGTCGAAGGCCAGCAGCCCGTCGGAGCAGACGAAGAACATCCCCCCCAGTGCGCCGATGGCCAGGTGGCGCCGGTGCGGCGCATGGCGGTGCTGCCACCAGCGGCCGGCCGCCAGTGCCGCCATCGCCGCCAGCGTGCCGGCATACACGGTCACCGGCATCCGCAGCGGCCCCGGCAGCCCCGGCCACAGCAGCGACAGCAGCCCGATGGCGGCCACCCCATACCCCAGCAGCGGGCCCAGGGCCGACGCCGGCCGCGTGTCCCGGCTGAACGCCACCAGGTAGCACAGGTGAGCGAGCAGAAAGCCCGCGAGCCCGGGCACGAAACCCGCGTCCGGCCACAGCAGCGCAATGTCGCCCGCCAGCGAGCAGCCCAGGCCGGCCAGCAGCCAACGCCGAGCAGCGGGGCTGGCACGCCCGCGAGCCCAGGCATAGGCGATGATGAGCCATGTCGTCAGCGGCTTGAACGTGCACAGCAGCCAGCGCTGGCCCAGCGGCTCGGCCAGCACGGCAAGTGCCGCCGCCGCCACGACGCCGGCTGCCAGCCAGTGGCCGCGGCCGGCGGAGGGCCCAAGGTCGCGAAGGACGGGTGAGTCGGCAGGCATGCTCATGGGGGGCCCCTGTATGCGCGGACGGTGCGGCGATTGTGCCGCTTCTTCGGGCCGCTTCTTTCTTTGTGCCGCTCCTGTCTCCCGGTGGCCCGCGGGACTGCGAGCAAGCTCTGCGAGGAGCAAGCCGGCCGGCGGGGCGGACGGCCGAGGCAGGCTGGACAGCCACCCCCACCATGGCTGCAAGCCGATACGGCGCGCCATTCGGGAGGGTCGTTCGTCCATCGGCCCGGGCTCACCAGCATCCGGGCGCCACGGTGAGGCGGTGGCCACCGGGCCGCCGGCGGCCGCGCCGGAACGGCAGCGGCACTTCAGACGCGGAAGGATTTCACGCCGCCTGCCGCCGGCAGGCGTTCCGCACTTCTGCCCGGGCGTGGTGCGCCGATAGCCAAAGGCATCTCAGCACGCTGAACAAGGGCAGCCCCACATGTTGAAGCACCTCCATTTCGGTCCACGCCTGTCGTTGGCGTTTGGCTGCGTCATCCTCGTCTTCCTGCTGGTCGGCGTGGTGAACCTGTTCACCGGCTCCCGGCTCAAGGCGGCCGATGCCATCAACACCCACACCTACGTGGTGCTCGGCAAGGCCGAAGCCATGCTGGCCGGCATGGTGAACATGGAAACCGGCGCACGGGGCTTCCTGCTCTCCGGCGCCGAGGGGCACCTGGAGCCGTGGCAGGCCGGGCAGAAGGAGTTCGACGCCAACTGGACGGCACTCAAGGAACTGACTTCGGACAATCCCACCCAGCAAGCCCGCCTGGACCAGCTGAAGGCATTGCACCTGCAGTTCAAGTCCGTGCTCGAAGGACTCATCACCCAGCGGCGGCAGGTGGCCAGCGGCGGCACCACGATCGATGCGCTGGTGGCGGAATTCGGCCAGGGCAAGGACAAGGCGGCGATGGACGGCTTCCGCAGCCTGGAACGGGAACTGTCGGACATGGAGCGACAGCTGCTCGCCCAGCGCAGCGCCGAGGTGGAGCGGCTGCGCTCCACCAATACGGCCGTGATCCTCTGCGGCAGCGCGCTCGCGCTGCTGGCCGCCGCGGGCGCGGGCCTCTGGATCACGCGCTCCATCACCGGCCCCTTGCGGCAGGCGGTGACGGTGGCCGAAGCGGTGGCGGCAGGCGACCTCAGCCGCAGCATCGAGGTGACATCGAGCGACGAAACCGGCCGGCTGCTGGCAGCGCTGCAGAAGATGAGCAACAGCCTCGCCGCACTGGTCGGCGACGTCCGCACCGCGTCGGATTCAATCGCCACCGGCTCCAGCGAGATCGCCTCGGGCAATGCCGACCTGTCCCAGCGCACCGAACAGCAAGCGGCCAACCTGCAGCAGACCGCGGCGTCGATGGAGCAGCTGAATTCGACCGTCCGCGAGAACGCGGCAGCGGCCCAGCAGGCATCGACGCTGGCCGGTGGTGCGATGAAGGCGGCCACCTCTGGCGGTGAAGTGGTGGGCGCAGTGGTCACCACGATGAACAAGATCTCCGCCTCCAGCCAGAAGATCAGCGACATCATCGGGGTCATCGACGGTATCGCGTTCCAGACCAACATCCTCGCACTCAATGCGGCGGTGGAAGCCGCGCGTGCCGGCGAGCAGGGCCGCGGCTTTGCTGTCGTCGCCAGCGAGGTGCGCAGCCTGGCGCAACGCAGCTCCGGCGCGGCCAAGGAGATCAAGACACTGATCAACGACAGCGTGGAAACCGTGGAAGCCGGCTCCCGCCTGGTCAACGAGGCCCGCTCCTCGATGGAGGACATCGTGAGCCAGGTGCGGCACGTCAACGACCTCATCCAGGAGATCAGCCATGCCACCGTGGCACAGACGTCCGGCATCGGCCAGGTCAGCGACGCGGTGGGCCAGCTGGACCAGGTGACGCAACAGAATGCGGCACTGGTGGAAGAATCAGCGGCTGCAGCCGAAAGCCTTCAATCGCAGGCCCAGCGCCTGGTGCAATCCGTCGGCATCTTCAAGCTGGCCTGAGCGGGGCAGCAGCGGGTCGGCCGGGCCACCCGGCGACGCCGGGTGAGATCAAGAACAGCGGCGGCGACCCCGCGTCGCACAGCCCGGCCCCCAGGCAGGAGCCAAGGAACATGCCGGCGCCAACGCGCTGGCGAGTGGCCTCGGCGCGGCTCTTGCCGGCCAGGCAGCGGCCGTCCGCCACGCTTCAGCCGCCCTGCTGCACCCGGCGCAGGAAAGCCGCCCGCCGTACATCGGTGAGCAAGGCCGGCACGGCCACCAGCGCCAGGGCGATGGCCAGCGGCACGATCGCGACAAAACCCATCGCCCCGAACGCCAGCGCGCCCGCCACCCCTCCTGCAAAGAAGAGGACGATGACGATGGCGTGCAGCTTCAGACGATCCCGGTTCGCGCGCACCCGGGGCATCTCGGCTTCGGTGGCGCTGCGCTCCCAGTACCACAGCCGGCCGAGCTCGATGCCGATGTCGGTCGCGATGCCGGTCATGTGGGTGGTGCGGATCTCCGCCCCCGACATCTTCGTGACGATGGCGTTCTGCAGGCCCATCACGAAACACAGTAGCAGCACCGTCAACGGCACCAGGTGGGCGCCGACGCCGTTCAGGTTGGCACCCGCCAGCCCGAAGACCAGCAGCAGCACCGCCTCCGCCAGCAGCGCGATCGCATAGTGCCCCTGCAGCCGGCGGCGCCTGGCCCAGTTGATCAGCAGTGAGGTGCACATCGCGCCACCGATGAAGGCCGCCAGGCACGCCGCCCCGGCGAGCACCAGGGACACGGATCCCGCCACCAGGTCGTCCGCCATGGCCGAGACCACGCCGGTGATGTGCGAGGTGTAGCGATGCACGGCGAGGAATCCCCCCGCATTCACCGCGCCTGCCACGAAGGCCAGCATGCCGCCCAGATGCCGATTGGCGAATCGCCTTCGCTTGCTGCCGGCCAGGACCTTGAGGTAGCTGAACCAGCGCCGGGATCTCGAGCGGATCGGTCGTTGCAATGTCATGTCGGGTGGGGCCCGGCTTCTCGATGTCGTTGGGGGTGCCGCGGCAGCCGGACAGCGCGTGGGGGCGGCCGACAGCGGTGCAGCATGCGCAGCGGCACGCCAGGCTGCCCCCGCCTGCTGCTGCTCCAGCTGCTCGCTTCCGCGGCGGGCCTGGCGCCAGCGGCAGAGCATACCGCGCCGCCCTGGCCGCACCCGGCCGCCCGGGTGCGACACCGACCGCCGTTTGAAGGCCGCCGGCGCGCCGCCGCCAGTCGCCCCCGATGCGACTGGCGCCCCCCTGTGACGGGCCGGACGCGCCCAGCCCGCCAGCGGGCGGACCTCGTTCCCTGCAAGCCGGCTACAGCCGCTGGCCTTGATCTGCCTGCCTTGACATTGTTTACAAATTCATATGAGAATAATTCTCACTTAGATTATCGGACGGTGCCTGCACCGCTCGGCACGGTTCCTTCATGTCCCTGCTTTGGTTGCCGGCCACGCTCGTCGTGGCCCTTGCTTCGCTGACTGCCTGCCTTTCGACACCGCGTGCGCGTCCCCGCCTTCCCGCCCGGGCCGGCTGGCTCGTGGGCAGCGGCCTGCTGGCGCTGGCCGTCGCGCTGCTTGCGGGCGGCATGGGCCTGGCCGAGGCCGCTGCCTACGCCGTGTCGGGGCTGATGGTCGGCGTTCCTGCCGTGTCGGCGCTCCTCGGGTGGCGCCATCGGCAGGGGCAGCGTGATGCGGGCTGATCGACACGGCAAACCCGCCCCTTCCTGGCATCTGCTGCATCACGGCGTGGTCGGCGCCGCGCTCGGCTTTCCGTGGGCGGTGTGCCTGAGCGGCCTGCTGTTCCACGGCCTGGGCGACCCGCGTGACCCGGCCACCTACCAGGTGGCGATGTGGAGCGTGGTGCCTTTGTGGGCCACCGCCCTCGCGCTTGCCTTCCTGGCGCGCAGCCCGCTGGCGTGCTGGGCCTGGGGGCTGGCCGCGAACGCCTTCGCCTTCGCCTTGCTCCACGGGGTGGCGCCATGAAGACAGACACCCTGCGCAGCTACCTCGTGGTTCACACCTGGGCCGGCATCCTCTCCAGCCTGATGCTGTTCGTGGCGTTCTATGCCGGCGCCCTGACGATGTTCGAGCCCGAGATCACCCAATGGGTGCAGCCGCCTGCGCCGGCGCGCGCCGACGCCAGCCAGGATGCCGACGCACTGGCTGCCGCCTTCTTCGCAGCGCATCCCGAGCCACCGCCGCGGGCCACGCTGATGCTGGCCGGCCCGGGGCAGGCTGCGCCCCATATCCGCTATCTCGACCGCGGCCGCCGGCAGCAGGTGGAACTCGATCTCGCGGGCACGCTGCGGCCGCTGCCGGGCAGCCTGGAGGCCGGCGACTTCGTGGACCGCCTGCACCGCAAGGGCGGCCTGCCACTGCCGCTGGAGCCGAGCGAGCCGATCATCGGCGTGGTCTCGCTCGTCTATGCCCTGGCCCTGGTGTCCGGAGTCGTCGTACTGCTGCCTTCGCTGGTGAAGGACCTCTTCGTGCTGCGCATCGGCCGCAACCTCAAGCGCATGTGGCTGGACCTGCACAACCTGCTTGGCATCGCGAGCCTGCCCTTCCACGTGGTGATGGCCCTGTCGGCCGCGGTGTTCTGCCTGCACGACTGGATCTATGCCGCCCAGAACGCCTGGATCTATCCACAAGGCCTGAAGGCCGTCTCGGCCCAGGCCACGCCGCGCCGCCCGCCCACGCCGGGTGCCCCCGCCCAGTGGCTGCCGCCCTCGCAGTTGCTGGCCCGGCTGGCGCACGCAGCGCCGGGCTTCCAGCCGGCCTCGCTGGAATACCGCGGCGTGGGCACGCCCAAGGCGATCGTCCATGTGGCCGGCAGCGACGACCGCCACTTCAAGCGCAGCCCCCGCCACGGCTATGCGCTGCTGGACCCGGCCAGTGGCCAGCTGATCGAGTCGACCTACCTGCCGGGGCAGCAGGCATCGGGCTGGGCCGCCGCGCTGGTCAGCTTCTTTGCGCTGCACTTCGGCAGCTATGGCGGCGAGCCGCTGCGGGTGCTGTATGCCGCGCTGGGTGTGCTGGGCGCGCTGCTCTTCTACACCGGCAATGTGCTGTGGATCGAAAGCCGCACCAAGCGGCTGCGCCCGGCCTCGGCGGCGCCCCGGCAGCCGCGTCATGTGCGCGCGGTGGCGGCGCTCAACATCGGCCTGTGCCTGGGCTGCGTGGCTGGCGTGTCGGCGGCGCTGGTGGCGCTGCGCTGGCTGGCGCACACGACGCTCGGCCCGGACGAGGTGCTGCACGGCAGCTGCTATGCCGTAGTGGTGGCCTGCATCGGATATGCCGGCGTGCGCGGCGCCCAGGCCGCCACGCCCGGCCTGCTGGCAGCCGCGGCGCTGGCCACCGCCCTGATCCCCGCCACCAGCCTGTTCGGCGCACTGGCGCCGAGCGCCTGGGCCGCCTGGGCACCCGCGGTCGTGAAGCCCTACCTGGCTTCGCTGTGGGCGGTGGACCTGCTGTCCGCCGGCGCGGCGGCGCTGCTTGCCGGGCTCGCCCTGCGGGCTCGCGATTCACAGCCGCGCGCAAAAGCGCCGGCCTCCCCGGTTTTCTCCACTCCCTCCACTTCCTTCTCTCATCATGACTGAGCTTCCGTCGTCGCGGCACGTGCTGTCGCTGGCCTGCCTTGCGGCCCTGTCCTCGTTCGCCCCTTGCGCCGGAGCGCAGGAGGCGTCGACCGCCTCCGACCGGGCCCTGCCCGCGGTGACGGTGAAGGCCAAGCAGGACCGGCAGGCCCTGCCGGCCGCCGCCCCTGGCGGCCTGTCGGCCAGCGGCGCCCGGCTGGGCGTGCTCGGCAACACGCCGATCCTCGATGCGCCCGTCAGCCTCAATGCCTACACCCAGCAGGCCATCCAGACGCAGCAGGCACGCACCCTGGCCGACGTTCTGCAGAACGACCCGGCCGTGCGCTACACCACCAACAGCGGGCACATGCAGGAGCACTTCCGCATCCGCGGCCTGGACGTCAATGCGCCGGACGTTGCCTTCAATGGCCTGTATGGCGTGGCCCCCACGGCCCACGTGCCCACCGAGATGCTGGAACGGGTGGAAGTGCTGCGCGGCCCGAGTGCCCTGCTGTCCGGCATGTCGCCGAGCGGTGCGGTGGGCGGCATGGTCAACCTGGTGCCCAAGCGTGCAGGCTCGCGGCCACTGACCGAGCTGACGATGTCCTATTCGTCGAAGTCCTACGCACAGGCGCACCTGGACCTGGCCCGCCGCTTCGGCGAAGACCAGCGCCTGGGCGTGCGCGTCAACACCGTCTACGGCACCGGCGACACCGGCGTCGACGACCAGGAGAAGGGCCGCCGGCTGGCGGCGCTGGGGCTGGACTACCTGGGCGACCAATGGAACCTGACGCTGGACGCCTACACCAGCCGCGAGACCATCGACAACGGCAGCCCGGCGATGTACGGCTTCGCCGCGCGGCGCGGCAAGGCGGTCGGCATCGGCCGGCTGCTGTCACCGCCGGACAGTGACACCAACCTGTTCCGGGGCACCCATGGCGACTACCGCGACCACGGCATCGCCGTGCGCGGCGAGCTCAAGCTCAACGATCGCTGGACGGCGCGAGCCGGCCTCGGCGCCTCCAACAGCGAAGGCAAGGGCCTGATGTTCGGTACGCGGGTGGTCGTCACCGGGCTGGACGGCTCGGCGGCTGGCTATGTCTACAACGTCAAGGCCACCACACGCGGGCGCACCGCCGAGCTGGGCGTGCGCGGCGAATTCGAGACCGGCACGGTGGCGCACCGCCTTGACGTCTCCGCCACGGTGCTGAAGATCGAAGACGGCACCGGCAGCACGCCCCGCGAGGGCTGGGCGCAGAACATCTACCGCCCGGTGGCGCCGATGCTGCCCGCAGCGCCATCGACGGTGAAGCCAACCAGCGACAACCGCATGACCTCGCTGAACATCGCGGACACGATGAGCCTGGCTTCGGGCAAGGTGCTTCTGACCGTCGGCGCGCGGCTGCAGCGGGTCGAGCAGAAGCTCAAGGACTACAAGGAGTCGGCCGTCTCGCCCTCGCTGGGCGTGGTCGTCAAGCCGTGGGGTGAGGACAGCTCGCTCTTTGCCAACTACATGCAGGGCCTTTCGCCGGGCGAGACCGTGCCCATCGCCGGTGGCTATGCCAACGAAGGCGAGATCTTCCCGCCCATCAAGAGCCGCCAGGTGGAGCTGGGCGTCAAGCACCGGCAGGGCGCGCTGACGCACACGCTGAGCGCCTTCCGCATCACGCGCCCGACGCTGGTCGACGAGAACGTGGGCAGCACCAAGCGCCGCACCGAGGGCGGAGACCAGCGGGTACGGGGCGTCGAGTGGAACGCCTTCGGCCAGCTCGGCCCGGTGGGCGTGCTGGGCGGGGTGAGCTACCTGCAGTCCGAGCAGCGCAACACCGGCCGCGACAACTACGGGGTGCCCGACTGGACCGCCAACCTGGGCGCCACCTGGGCCACGCCGGTCGAGGGCCTGTCGCTGAGCGGCCGCCTGGTCTACACCGGCCGGCAGTGGGTCGACTCGGCCAACACGCTGGAGCTGCCGTCCTCCACCCGGCTCGATGCCGGTGTGCGCTACGCCACCGCCCTCGGCGGCACGCCGGTCACGATCAACGCCTTCGTCGAGAACCTGGCCAACCGCCGCTACTGGTCCGGCATGTTCGCCGACGGCTATGTGATGCCGGGCGGTCCTCGCACGCTGCGCGTCGCCACCACGTTCGCCTTCTGATGCGCGCGCCCTCCACGTACACGCTGCGGGCGTGCATCAGCGCGGCCTGCCTTGCCGGCAGTGCCGCGGTCCTTGCCAGCCAGCCAGCGATGCACGACGCGCCCCGGCTGGCGGCGCCCTGCCCCAACGACGGCGCAGCCGGCAGCAAGCACCCCGACCCGCGGCGGGAGGCACGCGTGGTGCGCCTGGCGGTGGGGGAGCGGCTGGAAGGCTGCGTCGGCCCCGGTGAGCGGCTGACGGTCGAGGTGGCCGTGCCCGCCGGGCAGGTGGTGGACGCGGTGTTCGACGGCCAGGGCACGGCACTCGACCTGCAGGACCGGCAGGGCCGGCATCAACGCCGGCTCGCGCCGGCCGACGCCGGCATGCAAGGCGCCATGTGGGTGGCAGACGGCGCAGCCACCCGGCTGACGGTGACGCCGGTCGCGCCCGCCGGTGGACGCTACGCCGTGCAGCTGCTGCGTTCACTGGCCCCGGCCACCGCACCGGCCACCGCACCAGCCGAAGCACCGGCGGCCGTCCCCGACAGCCCGCGGCTGCAGGCCCTGCTGCGCAGCCTGCAGCAAGGTGCGAGCACCGAAGCGTTCTGGCAGGAACGCGAGCGTGAGGGAACGCCCCTGGTGGAGCCGCTGCCCGGCCACGAGTCGCTGGTGACCTTCCTGTGGCGCGGTGAGCAGGCCAGCGTGCGGCTCTTTGGCAGCCCCACCGGCAACCATGACCCGCTGGCGCGGCTGCCCGGCAGCGATGTGTGGTGGGCCAGCTTCAGGATGCCCGACACGGCACGCCTGAGCTACCGGCTGGCGCCCGATGTGCCGCGGGTGCAAGGCTCGGCGATGGACCAGCGCCGCGTCATCCTGGCCACGGTGCAGCGTGATCCGCTGAACCCGCGGATCTATCCGCCGCCGGCCAGTGGCAGCGCCATCGACGCCTTCGAAGGCCATTCGGTGCTGGAGCTGCCGCAGGCGCCGCCCCAGCCCTGGGTGACCCGGCGTGCTGGCGTGGCTGCCGGCCAGCTGGAGCACCACCGCCTGCGCAGCTCGGTGCTGCGCAACGAGCGCGACGTCTGGCTGTACCGCCCGGCCGGCGCCGCGCCACAAGCGCTGCTGGTGCTGTTCGACGGGCATGCCTACCTGGGGCAGGTGCGCACACCCACCATCGTCGACAACCTGCTCGCCGACCGGCTGATTCCGCCCACCGCGGTGGTGCTGCTCGGCAATGCGAGCCCACAGGCACGAGCGACCGAATTGCCGCCCAACCCGGCGTTCACGACCTTCCTGGACCGCGAGCTGATGCCCTGGCTGCAGGCGCAGGGGCTGGCCCAGCCGCCGGCGCGGACGGTAGTGGCCGGCTCCAGCTATGGCGGCTTGGCTGCCGCCTATGCGGGGATGGTCCTTCCGCAGCGTTTCGGCCGGGTGCTCAGCCTGTCGGGCTCGTTCTGGTGGTCGCCCGCCGGCACCATGCCCGGCTGGCTGATGCGGCAATACGCCGCATCGCCTCGCCAGCCGGTGCAGTTCTATCTCGATGCCGGCCGCTACGAGGGCGCGCGAGGCGGACAGGACGGCATCCTGGAAACCAGCCGCCACCTGGGCGACGTGCTACGGGCCAAAGGCTATGCGGTGACCCAGGTCGAGCACGACACCGGCCACGACTACCTGCACTGGCAGGGATCGCTGGGCTGCGGCCTGGTGGCGCTGCTGAACCCGGACGCCCTGCGCCGGCTGGACGCCCCTTGCGGCGACCATTCGCCGCCCCGCGAGCGCAAGGACTGAGCCGGCGCCCAGGGGCACCGGCGCGCTGGGGGCAGCCGTGCCCGCCTGCGCGAGCGGTGCCGGCCAGGGGACGCGGGCAGACCGTCTGCCGCAATGGCCCCGCCGCGCTCACCGCCCGCTGCGGCTGGCGTCGCCCCGCCCGGGGGTGCCAGGCGGGGCCCGCTGCCATCGCCGGCCGGGATGCTGGCCGGCCGGCCCCGCTCAGTTGAGCTGTCCGCCGGTCTCGCGGATCTCGGCGGCCGACAGGCCCAATTCGAGCGCCAGCCGGGTGCCGGCCACCAGCGTCTCCATCGAAAGGCTGGGCGCGCCGGGAAACGCTGCCGCCTGCTGCGGCAGGTAGGGGATGTGCATGAACCCGCTGCGGGCGCCCTGGCCGCGCAGCAGGTGCTGCAAGCCGTAGAAGGTGTGGTTGCAGACGAAGGTGCCGGCCGTCTGGGACACCGAGGCAGGAATGCCGGCGGCACGCAGGCCCGCCACCATGGCCTTGATCGGCAGCGTCGTGAAGTACGCGGCCGGCCCGTCGGCGACCACCGGCACGTCCACCGGCTGGGCGCCTGCATTGTCGGGAATGCGGGCGTCGTCGACATTGATCGCGACCCGCTCGAACGAGAGGTCGCAACGCCCGCCGGCCTGCCCCGTCGCCAGGGTCAGCACGGGCGCCACGTGCTCCAGCGCCTCGGCGAGCCGCTCCAGTGCCGCGCCGAAGCGGCATGGCAGCTGCACCGCCATCACGCGTGCCCCGGCGATCACCTCGCCATTCAAGGCCTGGGCCAGCTCCCAGGAAGGATTCACGCGCTCGCCACCGAAGGGCTCGAAGCCGGTCAAGAGGATGTGCTTCATGCAGAAGGGATCAAAAGGTGGATGAATGCCTGAACGCCGGCGCGGCGCGGCGGGTGCCCGGCGCCGCCCCGCGGGCAGCGCACGCGCGCCGCAGCCGGTGTCACTCGATGCGCCCCAGGGCGGCGCCCGCTGCCAGCTGTGCGCCCGCCTCGGCCTGTCGCGTCAGGCGCCCCGAGCGATGCGCGAGCACCTGCGTCTCCATCTTCATGGCCTCCAGCACGGCGAGCAGCTGCCCCTCGGCGACCAGCGTGCCCTCGTCCACCTTCCAGGCCTGGAGCTGGCCGGCCATGGGTGCCACCACGACGGCTTCATCGACGGCCGCCGCCGGGCCCGACATGCCGGCGGCCGCAGCGCCGGCCGTGTTCGCGAGACCCCGCAGGAGCTCGGCCGGCAAGCCCAGGCTCACGCGGCGGCCATCGATCTCGATGGCCATGCGTTGCAGCGGCTGTGCTGCCAGGGGCTCGGGCCGCACAGCGGCCGCCAGCGTGGGGGCAAAGTCGGTCTCGATCCAGCGGGTGTGGACCTTGAAACCGTCCGGCCCGGCGAAGTCCGGATGCTGCAGCACTTCCCGATGGAAGGGCAGCACCGTCGGCACGCCCTCGATGCGGAACTCGGCCAAGGCGCGGCGCGCGCGTGCCAGCGCCTGCTCGCGCGTTGCCCCGGTGACGATCAGCTTGGCCATCAGCGAATCGAAGGCCGGCGGCACGACCGAGCCCGTCACCACACCGCTGTCGACCCGCACGCCGGGCCCGGACGGCGGCTCGAACAGATCGACCGGGCCGGGTGCCGGCAGGAAACCCCGGCCGACATCCTCGGCGTTGATGCGGAACTCGATGGCATGTCCCCGCGGCGCCGGCGTCTCGCTCAGGGTCAGGGGCAGCCCGTCGGCGATGCGCAGTTGCTCGACGACCAGGTCCAGCCCGCAGGTCTCCTCGGTGACCGGGTGCTCCACCTGCAGCCTGGTGTTGACCTCCAGGAAGGAGATGGCGCCGGACGCGCTGAGCAGGAATTCCACCGTCCCCGCGCCCACATAGCCGGCACGTGCACAGACGTCGCGCGCGGCAGCGTGGATGCGCTCGCGCTGCAGCTCGGTCAGGAAGGGTGCGGGCGCCTCCTCCACCAGCTTCTGGTTGCGCCGCTGCAGCGAGCAGTCGCGCGTGCCCAGCACCACCACCCGCCCGTGCCGGTCGGCCATCACCTGGGCCTCGACATGCCGCGGCCGGTCCAGGAACTGCTCGACGAAGCACTCGCCACGGCCGAAGGCCGCCGTCGCCTCACGCACGGCGGAGGCATACAGCTCGGCCACCTCGTCCATCTTCCAGGCGACCTTGAGCCCGCGGCCGCCGCCGCCGAACGCCGCCTTGATCGCGATCGGCAGCCCGTGCTCGCGGGCGAAGTCCATCACCTCCTCGGCGCAAGACACCGGCCCCGGCGAGCCGGCCACCAGCGGAGCGCCGGCCTCCAGGGCGAGCCGGCGCGCCGAGACTTTGTCGCCCAGCTGTTCGATGGCTTCGGGTGGCGGGCCGATCCAGGTCAGGCCGGCCGCCAGCACGGCCCGTGCGAAAGCCGCGTTCTCCGACAGGAAGCCATAGCCGGGATGCACCGCATCCGCGCCGCTGCGCCGCGCCGCGTCGAGCAGCTTGTCGATCTGCAGATAGGTGTCGGCGGGACGCTGGCCGTCGAGCGCCCAGGCCTCGTCGGCCAGGCGCGCATGGAGGGCATCGATGTCCGGGTCGGCATAGACCGCGACCGACCGGACACCGTAGTCGCGGCAGGCGCGCACGATGCGCACGGCGATCTCGCCGCGGTTGGCAATCAGGACCTTTTTCATGGGCATAGGAGGGGCGTAGACGGAGATCGGAAGATCAGCGGGACAGCACGACCGGCTCGAAGCCGGCCACGACCTTGAAGCGGATGCGTGCGCCAACCGGCATCTGGCCGGCCAGGTCCAGGTGCCAGGGCGCGATGCAGGCAATGACGGGATAGCCGCCGGTCAGCGGGTGATCCGCCAGGAACAGCACCGGCTGGCCGCTGGCAGGCACCTGGATGGCGCCTTGCGAGGTGCCCTCGCTGGGCAGCTCGCCGCTCACCGCGCGCACCAGCGGCCGCTCGCCCTGCACGCGCAGGCCGACGCGGTTGGACTGCGGGGTGACGGTCCACGGCTGCTCGGTGAGAAGTTGCACGGCTTCGGCCGTGAACCAGTCGGTGCGGGGGCCCAGTTGCACGTCGAGCGTGACCACCTCGCCCGGCCGCGGCCAGGCGAGCTGTGGCGGCTCGGCAAGGCCGACCGGCGCGTTGCCCCGGGGGCGCTTCAGGCCGAGCCGCTGGCCCGGCTGCAGCGGCGCGGGACCGACTTCTGCCAGCGAGTCATAGGCCAGGCTGCCAAGCACCGGCACGCCGTGGATGCCACCGCGCAGCGCGATGTAGCTGCGCACGCCCGCGGTGGGTTCGCCGACGCGCAGGCGGTCGCCGTTCGACAGCGCCAGCGGCGCATGCCGCTCGACGGGCCAGCGGCGCCCGTCGGGCGCGGTGAGTGTCAGCGGCCCCTCGGCGCCGCACACCGCGACGACGATCTCGCCCACGCTTTCCAGCTCGAAGCCGCCAAGCGCCAGCTCGATGCCCGCCTCGCCGACCGGATTGCCCACCAGCCGGTTGGCCGCCTTCAGCGAGCCACGATCCATCGCGCCCGAGGCGGCGACCCCCAGCCCGGCCCGGCCCGGCCGGCCCAGGTCCTGCAGCACCGCCTGCAGGCCGGTGTGGCGGATCCCGATGGCGGGGGCGCCAGGCGCGTCGATCGCCGCATCCGCATCCGCTGCCACCTCGACCGCCGGCTGCGGGCCCGCCGGGCGCGGGCCGGCGTCGACGAAGCGCACCCGCTGCCCGGGCTGCAGCAAGGCCGGCGGATCGCGCCGCAGGTCCCACATCGGTGTGAGCGTCTGCCCCAGCAGCTGCCAGCCGCCCGGGCTGGCCTTCGGGTACACGCCGCTGAAGCCGCCGGCCACCGCCACGGCGCCCGGCGGAATGCGGGTGCGCGGCGAGGCGCGCCGGGGCAGCTGGCGCAGCAGCTCGTCGCCACCGGTCAGGTAGGCGAAGCCCGGCGCGAAGCCGGTGAAGGCCACGAACCAGTCGGCGCCGGTATGGCGGCGCACCACCTCCTCGGGCGTGATCTTCAGGAACGCGGCCACCTCGGCCAGGTCCTCGCCGTCGTAGTGGACCGGGATGTCCACGCGCTGGCCGGCCTCGGCATGCCGCAGGTCGAGCGAGCGCCGCGCCAGCTCGGCGGCCAGTGCCTCGCGGCTCAGCACCAGCGGGTCGCGGTCGATCAACAGGGTGCGGGCGCCCGGCACGATCTCGCGGATGCCCTCGATCGGCTCAGCCTGCAGCGATGCCAGCAGCCCCAGCGCCTGCGACAGGTCGTCCAGCTCGACCAGGACGGCGTCACCCGCCGGCAGCAGCCGCATCTGCGGCCGCATCGGCGAGGCGGGCTTCATCGGGCGGCATCCATGAACGGACGGATCGCGATGCCAGCCGCCGCCAGCCGCTCGCGCACCCGCTGTGCCATCGCCACCGCACCGGGGCTGTCGCCGTGCACGCAGATGGAGTCGGCGGTGATGCGCACCACGCTGCCGTCGTTGGCCGTCACCGTGCCTTCGCGGGCCAGCTGCACCATGCGCGCGGCCACGGCCTCGGGGTCGTGCAGCACGGCACCCGGCTGGTCGCGCGGCACCAGGCTGCCGTCGGCGCGGTAGCCGCGATCGGCAAAGGCTTCCTCGATGGTCCGCAGCCCTGCATCGCGGGCCCAGCCCGCCAGTGCCGAGCCGGCCAGCACCACCAGGCCCAGCGCCCGGTCGACCGCCTGCACCGCGGCGATCACGTCACGCGCCTGGCGCTCGTCGCGGGCGATGAAGTTGTAGAGCGCGCCATGCGGCTTGACGTAGCGCACCCGCGTGCCGGCCGCGCTGGCAAGGCCTTGCAGCGCGCCGATCTGGTAGATCACGCTGGCGCGCAGGTCGGCGCTCGACATGTCCATGTTGCGGCGGCCGAAGCCCGCCAGGTCGGGATAGGACACATGCGCGCCCACGCTCACGCCGCGCTCGGCGGCGGCGCGCAGCGTGGCGAGGATGCCGGCCGGGTCGCCCGCATGGAAGCCGCAGGCGACGTTGGCGCTGCTGACCACCGCCAGCATCGCCGCGTCGTCGCCCATGCGCCAGGCGCCGTAGCTTTCGCCGAGGTCGCTGTTGAGGTCGATGTTCATCGCAATCGGGAAGGATGATGAGAGGAAGGGAAGCCAGGGAGCACGGCGGCCGCGTCAGCGGAACATCAGCAGGTTCAGCAGGACCACGTTGACCGCCAGCAGCATCAGCGCCGTCGGCACCTGTGCACGGATGACGGCGTTCTTGTCGGGCAGCTCCAGCAATGCCGCCGGCACGATGTTGAAGTTGGCCGCCATCGGCGTCATCAGCGTACCGCAGTAGCCCGACAGCATGCCGATGGCCGCCATCACCGCCGGATCGCCGTGGTAGACGCCCACCAGCACCGGCACGCCGACCCCGCCGGTCATCACGGGGAACGCCGCGAAGCCATTGCCCATGATGACGGTGAACAGCGCCATGCCGACGACATACACCGTCACCGCGAGGAAGCGCAGGTCCATGTTGATGTAGCTGGTCGTCACGTGCGCCACCGCCTTGCCGACGCCGGCGTCCGAGAACACCAGCCCCAGCATGCCCAGCATCTGCGGCAGCACCAGCGCCCAGCCCAGCGCGTCGATCAGCCGGCGCGCCTCGCGCACGCCCTGCGCGGGGGTCTCGCGCGTCAGCCAGCAGGCCAGCCCCAGCGAGACGACACAGGCCAGGCCCAGGCTCACCAGCGTCGCGTTCTTCGGATCGATGAGCGGCGTGCCACCCACCAACAGGTGCTTGGCCGACAGGGTGCCCACCATCGTCAGCAGCGGGATCGCCAGCGCCGGCACGAACAGCCGATGGCCCAGGCGCCTGGCGCTGGCAGCGCATTCCGCCGCGGACGGGAGGCTGGGCCGGCCCGCCCCGACGCCCTTGAAGCCGACGATCAGGGCCATCAGGATGACGCCCGCGCCCACCCACTCGGGCGGCAACAGGTGGCCCGCCAGGAACATGGCCGCGTACAGCCCCCAGAAGAAGCCGGTGGTGAAGCGCTTGGGGTGCTGGCGGTCGAGCAGCGTCATCAGCGCGATCAGCGCCAGCAGCACCCCGGCGAGGTTGAACAGCAGATCCAGCGAGATGGTCATCTCAGGCCTCCTTGGCGTGGTGGCTCACCGCCGCCGCGGTCGCGCTGTCCTCGGGCCGGAGCCCCTCCAGCTCGCGCTTGAGCGCCGCATCCAGCCGGCGCAGCCGCCAGGCGTGGATGGCGAAGGCCGCCACACCGGTCGGGATGCCCCACAAGGCCACCCGCATCGGCTCGACGTCGATGCCGGCCTCGTGCAGGAAGGTGGTCATGAGCACCACCGCTCCGAAGGCGACGAAGATGTCCTCGCCGAAGAACAGGCCGACGTTGTCTGTGGCTGCGGCATACGCGCGCAGCTTGTGGCGGATGCGCTCCGGCAGGCGCCCGTGCCGGGCCTCGGTCGCGCCCTCCGCCATCGGTGCGAGCAGCGGACGCACCATCTGGGGATGCCCGCCCAGGCTGGTCAACCCCACGGCGGCGGACAACTGCCGGGCCGCCAGGTAGACCAGCAGCAGCCGCCCGGCGGTGGCGGACTTGAACCGCGCGATCCAGTCTTGCGCATGCTGGCGCAGCCCATGACGCTCCAGCAGCCCGATCACCGCCAGCGGCAGCAGCAGGATCAGCGGCAGGTTCCGCGTCTTGACGAAGCCGGTG
The DNA here is from genome assembly GCF_030419005.1 of Eleftheria terrae. Classification (NCBI taxonomy): domain Bacteria; kingdom Pseudomonadati; phylum Pseudomonadota; class Betaproteobacteria; order Burkholderiales; genus Eleftheria; species Eleftheria terrae. The sequence goes on along the minus strand of NZ_CP106952.1, from coordinate 767,042 downwards.
CCGATGGTGGCCAGCACCTTCTGCAGGGGAAAGCCCGCCGCCAGCGCGGTGGCGACCGCGGTCACCGCCACCACCAGCATCGGATTGAAGCGCAGCACAAAGCCCAGGATGATCACCGCAACCCCGATCAGGGGCCACAAGGAGGGAGTGGATGTCATGGCGTTCGAAGCTCCTGACCGGTTGGATTGAAGGGCAACATCAGACGATTGTTGAACAATTCATATTGTGTTGCCCATTCATCTGCTTGGCGTCCTGGTACAAACCCGCAAGCTTGCCTGCCCAGGCTGCACGCCGCTCTGCGCCACAATGCGCTGCTCGATTCCGCGACCTTCGCCCCTGTCCGATGCCTGCCATGACCGCTCCCGTGACGCCGCCGCCGGCCGTGACCCTGACCGACCGCGTCGCCGAGGAGTTGCGGCAGAAGGTCACCGCCGGCGAATTCGCGCCCGGGCAGCGCTTGTCCGAGCAGGCGCTGGCGGATCAGCTGGGCATCTCGCGCAACACCTTGCGCGAGGTGTTCCGCGTGCTGACCAAGGACGGCCTGTTGCGCCATGAGCCCAACCGCGGCGTGTTCGTGGCGGTGCCCAGCATCGCGGCCATCATCGACATCTACCGGGTGCGCCGGTTGATCGAATGCCAGGCACTGGCGCAGGCCTACCCGCGCCATCCGGCCAAGAAGCACATGCGACAGGCGGTCGAGCAGGCGCTCAAGGCCCGCGAGTCCGGCGACTGGCTGGCCGTGGGCACGGCCAACATGGCTTTTCACATGGGGGTCGTCGAGCTGGCCGACAGCGAGCGGCTGAACCAGTTGTTCGCCCAGGTGCTGGCCGAGCTCCGGCTGGCTTTCGGCCTGCTGCGCGACCCCGAGTTCCTGCACGCGCCCTACGTCGACATGAACCGCGACATCCTGGAGCTGGCTGAAGCCGGGGAATTCGGCAAGGCCGCCGCCAAGCTCAACGACTATCTCGTGCACTCCGAACGCATCGTGCTGGCCGTGTACGCCCGCAAGCTCGACGAAGGCGACTGGGCCAGCAGCTGAGGCCTCGCCGAGGCATGGCGCCGCCCGTCACTGCGGGCTGCTGGCCGTGGCCTGCCTCGGCCGGCCCGTGCCTCCTTCACGGTCCCGCCCGCGGACGCGCCACCGACCTTGAGCAAGATCAGAGGCGGCGCGCTTTGGCAGGGCGCCTCCTGCGGCGATTCCTATACTGAAGCTGCTGCCCGTCACGGCAGCAGGCCACGCAGGCGCAGGCGCGCCAACGACCTGAAGAAGTGAAGCGTCCAGCTCGGCCGCGGGCCTTGGGCAGAGGTGCCGACGCCTGCCGGCACGGCGGTTTCCAGCGGCCTCGTCATGGTGCTTCCTCGTCTGGCGGGGATCGGCCGCAAGGAGTTGGTGATGGCGAAGAAGTTTCCGATCCACCCCGTTCACCCCGAGCGCATCTGCTGGGGCTGTGACAAGTACTGCGCAGCCGACTCGCTCATGTGCGGCAACGGCACCGTCCGGTCGATGCACCCGGTCGAGATGTTCGGCGAGGACTGGATGGAGTGGGGCAGCGACCCCGACCGCAGCGATACGCCGGCCACCGGTGTCACCGATCCGGCGCGGGCGGCAGAGGTGGGATGACGACCAGGGCGGGCCGCCTCCCCCGGCGGAGTTGCCGAGGCAGCGAGCGATAGGCCCTGCCGGTGCGGCCAACAGATGCCCGCACCGGCCCGCGGCGCCTGTGCCGGCGCAGGCCTTCGGCTCGTGGCCGGATCTGCCCGCCGCCGTGGCTCGAGCGGCGAGCGCAGGACATCGAACTGCACGGCAGGCTAGACACTGTCACCCAGCCCGGGGACACGCCGAGGATCGGCCGTCGGCCCAATGGTCCGCAGTGGCACGCGCCAGGCGCCTCCTTCGGCCAGCATGAAGCACTGCCGCCAGCACGACAGTACGGACAAGGCGCGCCCCGCGGCCCTCCAGCGCCGCCTGCAGCCCCTGGTGGGACGGCACCCGGCGCATGTGCGCCCCGAACCGGGGAGCTTGCACGGCGGCAGCCGCCGAAGCGGGCGGGCATGAGGCACAGCCACCGGCCAGCCTGCGTACGGCAGCCATCGCGCCACATCCATCGAAGCCGGCAAGCCACGGGCGGCCGACTGCGCCCGCCTGGGCAACAGGCTGCCGCCACAATTTCGGCCTTAAGTTTCTTATTAATTGAAACGTCGTATCAGGGAAATGCCTGTGTTCGCCGAGCGCCGTCCAGAGTCGAATGGCTACCTCCCAGGAGACAGAAAGGACGACGCGATGACGTACAGACACTTCGCTCTTGCATTCGGGGCCATGGCCCTGGCCACAGCAGCGCTTGCCGCCAACCGGCCAGCCGGCTACACCACCCTCTGTTCCGAGAACAAGACCTGCTCGGTGCCCGCCAATACCAATGTGGCGTTCGGCCGGGCCGACCGGTTCGTCTACAAGGTGTTGACGGGCAGCTTCGTCTGCTCGGAGGCCACCTTCGGCGGCCGCACCTCGGGGGGTGTCAACGAATGCTCGGCGCCGTCCGATGTGGCGCCCAACCCGAACCCCAATCCCAACCCGAATCCCACGCCGCCGAACGGTGACCTCGGCCACTACCCCGGCTGCGCCATGCCGACGCCGGTCGAGACGGTGCAACTCGGCGCCACCCGCGTCGTCGCGCCTGGCGAGGTGTTCGATGGGGGCAACCGGCGCTACAACCTCTCCGGCGGCAGCCAGAGCGAAGGTCAGCCGCCGGTGTTCGACGTGCAGGAAGGCGGGACGGTCCGCAACGTGATCATCGGACCGCTGGCCGCCGACGGCATCCATTGCCAAGGCAATTGCACCCTCGACCACGTCTGGTGGGAGGACATCGGCGAGGACGCGGCCACCGCCAAGGGGCCTGCCGGCACGGTGATGAACATCACCTGCGGCGCGGCCTACAAGGGCTCGGACAAGACCTTCCAGTTCAACGGACGGGGCGAGCTGCGCATCAGCAACTTCTATGTGGCCAAGGCGGGCAAGCTGGTGCGGTCCTGCGGCGACTGCACCGGCAACGGAGGACCACGGACGATCGTCGTCAACAACGTGATCACGCGGGACGTCTCCACCATCGTCGGCATCAACACCAACTTCGGGGACGTGGCCATCATCCGCAACCTGACCCTCAACAACAGCGGCACCAGCAAGACCAAGATCTGCCAGGTCTACAAGGGCGTGGTGAAGGGCCAGGGCAGCGCCAGTGCGCTGGGCGTCGAGTTCAATACACCGAACTGCCAGGTGAGCCCCGGCGACGTGACGCTGCTGCCGCCCAGCCAGATGAACACGAGCGCTTGCGCCGGGTCGTGCCCCACGGAGTGACGGGGCGACGGGGCACGAAGTCCCCCGTCCCCGCCCGCACGCAGGCGCCGCGTTGTGCAGGTGCTTTCGGCATGGTGGCGAGGCCGCTGCCCGGGAGGGGCCCACACGAAAGGCGCCCAGCCGTCGAATGGGTGCCGGAGCACTGCTCGCGCCGGCCACTGCCGCCCCGCTGTATCGCGAAGGGGTCTATCGCGGAGTTCTGATGCGTGGCGAAGCCCGCCGCGGGCGCACGACGACGGGCAACTGGCGCCTCCTCCGGGGGCAGCCACCCGCGCACGGCGGGGGCTTCGCTCGCGCTGGATGGAGCCGGTTGGCAGGCGGGCGCCGTGTCGGGGAGGGCCGGGCTTGCGGCCGACGCGCGGCAGGCAGCGGCTGACCACCGCCGCGAAGGGCCAGGCCCTGCAACGCCGGTCCGGGCCGCTCGGCCTCGGTGAGCAGGGACTGCGCAGCAACACGGCACGCAGGCCAAAGCCCCTGGTCGATGAATCGGAGCGGACCGCCGCTTCACCGCCCACGGCGCGGCAGCCAGCCTGACCGGGCCAGGCCGAGGACAGAAAGCTGCAGCTGCGAGCGGCGTGGACAGCCGCTCGCAGCCACACACCACGGTCACAGCTTGGTGAAGCGAATCCAGTTCAGGTTCCAGCCGCTTGCGGGCGCGTAGATGCCGACGTTGTACGTCCCGGCGTTGATGCTCACCGTGTGCGAGACCGTGGTCCAGTTCTGCCAGCCGCCAGTGGCGGGGATACCGACCTGCCCCAGCTGGACACCGCCACCGTTCAAGTCCAGCGACAGCATGGCGCCGCCGGGACTGGCCACCCGGTACTCGACGCGGTAGCTGCCGCTGCTCGGGAAGGTGAGGTTGCCGTAGACCATCCAGTCACCGGCATCGATCCAGCCGACATTGCGGCCACCTTCCTGGCAGGCTTCCGTCTGCACGCCGGCCTGGTTGTTGAAGTTCTCGGCCTCGACCTGCAGTTGCCAGGCCGACGAGACCCGGGAGACGACAAGCGACGAGGTCAGGTCGTTGATGGCATCGTCCACCAGGCAGCCGGCGCTGCCGGTCTTCACGACTTGACGACCCGTGAAGTTGTCGCCCTCGTAGAGCGTGACCTGGTAGCCGGGGTTGACCTTGAGCGACGACAGGTCGTCGTTGCGCACGCCGAGCGCCTGCAACTGGGCGGCGCTGTAGCGCCCCTCCTTCAGATCGACGGCATAGCCGCCGTAGTTGCAATGCTGGTACACCGTGGCGACGCCCGTCGGCTGCGGGTTGCCGATCTCTGAATGGATGGCCGCCAGCAGGCTGTTGGCGCCGGTGGCATCCTGGGAAAGCTCCCAGATCATCACCCCCGAGCCCTCTTGCATGGCCAGGCGGGTCTTGGCCTTGATCGTCGGGATGCCGTTGTAGGTGATGTAGGCACAGTTCGCGCACAGTGTGCCGATCAAGTCGTTCTGCGCCGCGCCGGCGCCGAACTGGTTGATGATGTCGGCAAACCCATAAGAGGCGGCATAGCCGTTGAAGCCGTAGCCGTAGAAGGGCACGCCCAGCACGAGCTTGTCCTTGGTCAGCCCGCGCGCCCGCCAGGTGGCGATGTTGCTCTGGGCGAGTGAATACGGCGAATGCTCGGTACCCACCGTGCCCCACCCGGGCCCGACCGCGTCATAGGACATGATGTTGACGAAGTCGAACCACGGCAAGGACGAGGTCGGGACCATGCCGCCCTCATAGGTGGCCGTCGCGGCGGTGATCAGCTTGCCCGGCAGCGCGCTGCGCAGGCTCTGGATGAAGGGGGTGTAGTTGCCTGCCGCATCAATGGACGTGAGCAGCGCCCCTTCCAGGTCGACGTCCACGCCGTCGAGTCCGAACGTGTTGACGAACTGCACCAGGCCGTTCACCAGGTTCGCGCGGTTGCCGGGTTGCAGGAGGCTTTGCCAGTCGCCGGAGCATCCGGGAATCACGCCTCCGGCCAGGGAGACCAGCACCTTGACGCCGGCAGCATGTGCCTTCTGGACGACATAGCTGATGTCGGCGCCGGTCGCGCCTTCCATGCAAGTCGGATTGCCGCCGCTCAGGAAGCTGCCGCTCTGTGTCGGGTTGGCGAAGGCGATGTTCAGGTGCGTGAGCTTGCCAAGGTCGGTCCGGTCGGCCACGGCACGCAGGCCCTTGTATGACGGGATGTAGCCGATGACCTTGCCCTGGGCGAGGGCGTCCTGCGCAAGGCCGCAGAGGGCGAGCGCGGCAACCAGGACATGGCGGGTGAAAGCGGTGGGGACAGTCAAGGCGTGCTCCTTCAAGGCGAATCGTGCTGCAACGCCCGATTCTCGAAGCGACTCATGGAATCGATTCCATGGCTTTCCCTGATTTGCTCATGCTCGATTTGAATCGGGTGCAACAGGCTGTTGCGCCCTGTGCCGGCAGGCGCGCTCAACGGTGCCCACCGCGGTCGCCGTCCAGGCGCGGTGGCGGCCGCACCGGGCGGGCTGCGCTCCTGCAGCCGCGGGCACCTGTCCCGCCGTTGCTTGCCGGTCGATGGCGCAAGGGCTGCCGCGGCAGAGCCGGCGCCGCGCCCGGAACGGCGGCCGCGACGCAACGGAAGACGTCGCAGCCGCGGGCTGCAGGCGCACAGGATCTTCTGACGCGACTCCGATGGCCCGGCTGTCAGCGGGACGGCAGCTTGACCGTCGCACCCGGCTTGCACACCGAGCGGTCGAAGCGGGTCGTTCCCGGCGCGCCGCTGCCTCCGGTGGCGCCGTCGGCCGGCGTCCATTCGTTGACCAGCGGCAGCCGCCCGCCGAAGTCGCTCGTGCTCAGTGCCGTGAAGCGGGTTTGCCACTGGGAGCCGTGAGGCGTGTGGAACAGCTGAAGCCGGCTCAGGCCGCCGTGCCCGGCCGGCAGGTTCACTGCATAGCTCGCGAAGTTGTCGGCGCTGGTCGGGTCCTGGGCGCCCTGCTTGTAGCCCGACGTGTCGTTGGCCGTGTTCCAGCCGCGGTAGCCGATCGGCAACAGGACACGCACCACCTTGCCGTCGGCATAGGTGGCGACCAGGGTGTAGTCGCAGCCGTTCGAGAGGCAGTAGTAGCCGCTCCAGCCTCCCGGCTTGTCGCTCAGGATGGTGTCAAGATCACCCTGCACCGTGGGGTCGATGTGCCGGGGCAGATGGCCGGACCACGGGGGTGTCACGGTCATCGTGCTTGCGGTCGGCGCAACATTGAAGTGCGACACCGTGCCGATCACCGTCTGCACCTGCTGCCCGGTCTTCAGCACATCCGTCCCGACGCGGGCGCGATCGCTGTCCGACATGGCCTCGAAGCCGCCCGTGCTTCGATTCCACCGCTTGTAGCCGCCGTCGTAGCTGGAGTCGGGGAACAGCTTGTCGAGGAAGCCCTCCTGCAGGACGGCCGCCTCGTAGTCGGAGAACGCGGACCAGCGGTAGAGCGCGGCATTGCGATCGTCGTCGCCGCCGGACATCGGCGTGCGTTGATAGCAGACACCATCGACCGTGCGGTGGTCGCAAGGCTGGCCGCTGAACTCGCGGGTGGTCAGCAGCTGGTGCCTGACGCTGTCGTAGCCCCAGCTGGAGCCGCTCTTGGTGCCCATGGGATAAGGGAAGTCGCCCAGGTCGGCCGCATGATCTGCGTGCGGCAAGCCATAGGCATGGCCCATCTCGTGGTTGAAGATGGCCGAGTAGATGGTGGCGGGGCGGTAGTCGCCGCCTGATGCCGCCACGCCCCCACCCACGCTGGCCAGGCCACCGCCTGTCGATGCAGCCACCTGCTTGCCGCCGTCCACCGTCTGCACGAAGCCGTAGTAGCCGGCGGCGAACGCGCCGTCGCGGTTGGCGGTCCAACCGCGCAGATCGTGGAGTAGACGCAGCATGCGTGCGTTGGTGTCGCCCTCGATGGCGCGGTAGTCGGACCACGAGGCGACCGTCATCGCCGGGTAGCAGAACTTGTCGTCGTTGCGGCCGGGAACGGCGAGCTTGTCAAGCGTGACAGCCGCAGTGATCCCGGTCTCGAGCTTCGCGATGGGCAGCTTCTCGCGGTACTCCCGGTCGAGCGAATAGCCGTCAGTGGCGGTCTTCTCCAGCGGGAAGTCGACCACCGAGTTGTCATGCCGGGCGCCGAACAGGTACATCGGCACGGTGTACTGCCGCAGTGTGGTTGCCGGCGTCACGTTCAACGCAATCCGCCGCGGCGAGGAGAAATCCTCCTGCCCGATTTCCAGCGTCGCGCCGGGCTGCACCCACTCGGGCGGCAGCAGCGCGCTGTACTTGGCTCTTGAGTAAGGCTCGGCGCCACCGTCACTGGCTGGCAGCTGCTCAGGCGGATTCATCGCCAGCGGGCCGAGCGTGCGGCCATCGGCCAGCTGCGCGCGTACCACGAGCGCGGTAACGGCGGCCGAGGGTTGCACCATCAGGAGTGCCGCGCGGTCAGCGGTCAGCATCAGGCGGCGGGACCGGTTGTTCTTGGCGTCGTTCGGCGACTGCAGCGTGCGCCCCTCCGGGCCGATGACGTGCGTCTGGGCGAGTTCGACGCTCGACAACTCGGGGGTCTGCGGCCGCCCCAAGAGCTTCAACGACGACGCAAGGTCGTTGAAGCCGGCAGTGGCGAGGTTGGCCGCATCTCCGTCAAGCGTCAACGAGCGGCCATCAAGGCCTGCATGGTCGAACAACTGCACCCTGTAGCCAGGTTTCAGCCTGACGGAGGAAATGCGGTCATTCCACTCGGCCCCGATCCAGCTCGAATCGCCGTCGAAGCAGGCGCGTGCCCCTTGAAAGTTCACATCTTCATAGAGGCAGACGGCGCCGTCCTGCGCCGGGGCGGACGCCAGCGGTGGCGGGCTCGGTGGCTCGGCGGCGGGGGCCTCGCCCGCTGCCTGGTTGCCGCCTCCGCACGCCGCTAGAAGCAGGGCGACGGACACCACGGGGAACATGAGCGCAAGGGGACGATGCAAGGAGGCGGAGGTCGGGGGCACGGGAGGGCCTTCCTGAAAAGCGGGTGATGCAAACCTTCTGAGGACTGAAAACGTTTGCAAATCTGGGGCCAACTCTGGCTAGCGTGGGCGGCAAGTCCCCTGAGTGCCTGCGCACTTCGGCTGTGGCGCCCGGCCGGGACAAGCGAAATGGGCGCTTTAGCCTTTGCAAGTCCGGCCGCCAGGAAACACCGCGCGACCGCTCGCTGCGGTCGCGGTTCCGACCGTTTCCGTATTGCAATGAAGTGACGGAAATTCTTCGCCGCAACGGCCCAAACCGGGCGATGCGACCCAACTGCTTGAAACGACAGTATCTAAATGCTTCTGCTGATGCGGTGCAGCGGGCTTGAGCCCTGGGCCGCGTCCCGTGCTTCGCGAGGAAGGCACCTGCGCCGGCAGCTGTTGCAGCGGCGAAGCCGCTTGCCCGGGGGACAGCTTCCTGATAGAGGGAGGCGGCCCGCAGCCCGCGGCCCGCAGCCCGCAGCCCCCAGCCCGCAGCCCCCAGCCCGTAGCCCCCACCCGTAGCCCCCAGCCCCCAGCCCGTAGCCCGTAGCCCGCACAGGGTGTCGCCGGGGCAGGAGCCGCTCGCCAACGGCGATCGTCCGCCTTGCTGGCGAGTCGACCTCGGACCACCGCGTTGCCTGCGTCTTCCACGGCGCAGTGCCAACCGCCCCGCTTCTTCTCCTGCACCGCCAGACGGCGCTCGGCCGCTGGGCGATGGAGGGTGTCGTCAGCCGCTCTCAGCCACCCAGGTAGCGGCTTTCCAGGTGCGCCCGGAAATGCGCCGGGTTGAGCGGCTCGCCGCTGGCCCGCACGGCCAGCTCGTCGGTGGTCCAGCGGCTGCCCTGCAGCCAGACGTTCCCGCGCAGCCAGTCGAGCACCGGTGCCAGGTCGCCGGCGGCGATACGGCGGTCCAGGTCGGGCGTGGCGCGCCGCAGCGTGGCGAACCACTGCGCCGCATACATCGCGCCCAGGGTGTAGCAGGGGAAGTAGCCGAACAGGCCCTCGCTCCAGTGCACGTCCTGCAGGCAGCCGTCACGGTAGTTGCCGCGGGTGTCGATGCCCAGGAGCGCGGCCATGCCGCGGTCCCACAGGGCGGGGATGTCCTCCGCCTCGGCTTCGCCCTCGATCAGCGCCCGCTCGATCTCGAAACGCAGGATCACGTGGGCCGGGTAGGTCACCTCGTCGGCATCGACGCGGATGTAGCCCGGCGCGACCCGGGTCAGCAGGCGGTGCAGCGGCTCGGGCTCGAAGGCCGGCTGTGCGCCGAGGTGGCGCACCACCAGCGGCGCCAGCAGTTCGACGAAGGGCCGGCTGCGGCCCAGCTGCATCTCGAAGGACAGGCTCTGGCTTTCGTGCACCGCCATCGAACGGGCACGGGCCACCGGCTGGCCCAGCAGCTCGCGCGGCAGGTTCTGCTCGTAGCGGGCGTGGCCCGTCTCGTGGATGGTGCCCATCAGGCTCTGCACGAAGTTGTCCTCGCGGTAGCGGGTGGTCAGCCGCACGTCCTCGGGCACGCCGCCGGAGAAGGGATGGGTGCTTTCGTCGAGCCGGCCGGCCTCGAAGTCGAAGTCCAGCAAGCGCATCACGTCCAGGCTGAGGGCGCGTTGCGCCGCGATCGGGAACGGGCCCTTCGGCTCGCTCACCGGCCGGGTGGCCTGGGCCGCCACCACCCGCTGGACCAGGTCCGGCAACCAGCCCTTGAGGTCGGCGAACAGGCGCTCCACGGTGGCGCCGCGCATGCCGGGCTCGAAACGGTCGAGCAAGGCGTCATAGCGGCCCAGGCCGCCCGCCTCGGACAGGCGTTGCGCTTCCTCGCGGGCCAGCCGCAGCACCGGGCGGAAGTTCTCCAGGAAGCCGGCCCAGTCGTTGGCTGGCCGCTGGCGCCGCCAGGCATGCTCGCAGCGCGAGGCAGCCAGCGACTTGGCTTCGACCAGCTCGTCCGGCAAGGCCGTGGCCTGCAGCCAGTCACGCCGGATCTCGCGCAGGTTGGCGCGTTGCGGCTCATCCAGCGCTTCCTGCTCGGCCCGGGCGATCTGCTCTTTCATGTCGGGATCGGTGCGCAGCCGGTGCAGCAGCGTCGCCATCTCGGCCAGCGCGGCGGCGCGCGCCTCGCTGCCCTTGGGCGGCATGTGGCTGGCCTGGTCCCACCAGGCAATGGATTGCAGGTGCTCCAGCCGGTGCAGCCGCATGTGCAGGCGGGCAAGGGTGTCGTAGGCCGGGGTGGCAGAGAGGGTCATCGTGCAACTCCTGTACAGGCGACCCGCGGTGCCTTGCGCGGTGCAGGCCCGCCTGGCGCGGGCCCGTGCGCGGGTCGGAAGCAAGGATTGTGTCCGCTGCGACGCGCCGCGTCATGCGGGCCGCCCCTGCCTCGGGCCACCGGCAGCTGTCGCGCAAGGCCGGCGGCGCTCACGAGGCCGCCGCCGGGCCGCCGCGGCCGCGGATCACCTGTCCCAGGTGGCCGGCCACCGCCAGCGCGAAGTTGCCCACCGACCAGTAGAACTGCCGGAAGCGCAGACACTTCTTCAGCTCGGGGCTCCACCACATGCTGATGGACACCGAATCGTCGATGCAGGCCGGCTGGTGCCACCAGAAGGTGGGCAGGAACAGCGCATCGCCGGGCTCCAGGGTGCACTCGATCGGCTGCGCCGCGGCGAAGCGGGGGTAGCGCTGCAGGTCCGGCGTGGCGGTGTTGATGCGGCTGAAGTGCGCGTACCAGTGCTTCAGCGGATAGCGGTACAGCCGCCGTGAATCGCCCGGGGAGAACAGCAGGAAGCGCTTCCTGCCGCTGAGCTGCGCGAACAGGTTGTGCGAGTCGTCGTAGTGCAGCTGCGTCTGCGTACCGGCGGCACCGAACCACAGGTTCACGCGCGGCGGCCGGGTGGTGTCGAGGTAGACGGGGTAGTCGATGTCCTGCATCAGCGTCGGGAACAGGTCGGGGATGGAGGCCTGCGAGAGGTAATGCCGTTCACCCGCCGGGCGCGAGAGGATGTTGGTGTCGATGTACTCCCTCACCGTCATCTCGCGCATGCCGATCTTCTGCACGTCGGCCGGGAAATGCCCGCTGCTCGAGACCTCCACCGGCACGGTGATGTCGCCGATGGCGGACTTCAGGTAGTCGATGCTCCAGCAGGAGCTGGCCTTCCAGTGCTTGACGGCACCGGCCAGCACCACCGGCCGGTTGGCATTCACATAGTGCTCATAGAAATGTTCCTTGCTGGGAGGCTCGATGCGCTCCACTTGGGCCATGCGGCTGGCTGGGTTCATGCCTGCAACTCCTCTTGGGATGACGAAGTGCTCCACCCGGTGGTTGGAGCGTTGATGAGCCCGCGGCCCGCGAGATGTGCCAGCACCGCGCGCAGCATCTCGGGGTCCGGACTCGGGTGGGGAATGGCGCCGGCCGGCCCGGCCTGCCAGGCGGTGCTGCCGGCTGCCGAGGCCGCCGTGGGCGGTGCGGTGCCCTCGCCCGGGGGGGCGGCAGCCGCCGTGCTGTCGTCCACCGCGGCGGCGGGCAGCATCGGCACCAGGGTGTACAGCGGGTGGGCCGGGTCATGCCGGGCGGCGCGGGCCAGCTGTTCCAGCAGCGTCGCCGCCGGCATGCGCCGCAGCAGGTAGCCGCTGTCCTGCAGCCACTGGCCCAGCTGGCGGGAGCTGACCTGCGCTGCAGGCGGCAGGTGCACCACCGGCCCGCCCAGGCCGTCGCCCTGCAGCACCAGCCGCACGATCACGCGGGCCAGGTGGTCGACATTGCTCAGCGGCAGGCTCCAGTCGCCGTCGGGCAGCGCACCGGCCTGCAGGCAGGCGCGGGCGATGCGCACGCCCAGGTCGTCGGGATTGCAGGCACCGGTGGCGCTGTGCGGCGTGATGCGCCCCATGCGGTAGACCGCCACCGGCAGCCCGCGCCGGCCGGCCTCCTGCACCAGCCGCTCGGCCACCCACTTGCTTTGCCCATAGCCGTCGCTCGGCGCAGCGTCGGCGCCCGCCGGCGCCTGCGGCAGCACCGACAGCGTGGAGATGTGGTGCACCGGCTTGGGCACGCCGCGGCAGGCCAGCCGCAACACCTCCTGGGTGCCGAGCACATTGGCCGGCTTGAGCTGCCGGTAGGCATAGGCGAAGTTGGCCACCGCCGCGCAGTGGACGATCTGGTCCACCGCCTCGGCCAGCCGCTGCAGCCGCTCGGCCGGCAGGCCGAAGCCCGGCTGCTCCAGATGGCCGGCCACCGCCCGCACCCGCGGCGAGGCGGCCGCCTCGGCCAGGCCATAGCGGGCCAGCGCGTCGCGCAGCCGCAGCGCAGCGGCCGCATCGTCGTCGGCACGCACCAGGCAATGGATGTCGGCCTGGCTCGACTGCAGCAGCTCCTGCAGCAGGAAGCCGCCGAGAAAGCCGGTGGCACCGGTCAGGAAGATGGCGCGCACGGGCGCCTCCCGGGTGGCGGGCAGCGGGCCGAGCGGCCGGATCTCCGGCGGCAGCCGGGCTTCGCCGCGCAGGTCGAGGGTGTCCGGCTCCATGGGGCCGCTGCGGCCGCCTTCGGCGAATGCCGTCTCGATGCTGTGCGCCAGCTGGGCCAGGTCGGCGGCCTGCATCAGCGTGCGCAGCGGCAACTCGACCTGGAACTGCTCGCGGATGCGCCACAGCAGCTGGGTGGCGAGGATGGAGTGCCCCCCCAGCGCCACGAAGCCATCATGCCGGCCGACACGTGGCAGCTGCAGCAGTTCGGCCCACAGCGCCGCCAGGGCGGTCTCCACCGGGCCGCGTGGCGGCTCGTAACCGCGCTGCCCGTAGGCCGCTTCGCGCGGTGCCGGCAGCGCCGCGCGGTCGAGCTTGCCGTGCACGGTGAGCGGCAGGGCGGGCAGCGCGACAAAGGCGGCCGGCACCAGGTGCTCCGGCAGGGCCGCCGCCATGTGCTCGCGCAGCGCCAGCGGGTCCAGCGGCTCGCCCGGGCGTGCGCTGCGGGTGGTGTAGTAGGCCACCAGCTGCTTGTCGCCCCGGCCGTCATCGCGCGCCAGCACGACGGCTTCGCGCACATCGGGATGCAGCTGCAGCCGGGCCTCGGCCTCGCCCGGCTCGGTACGCAGCCCGCGCAGCTTGACCTGGAAGTCCTCCCGGCCCAGGAACTCCAGGCTGCCGTCGGCGCGCCAGCGGGCCAGGTCGCCGCTGCGGTAGCGGCGGGCACCGGGCTCGGGCGCGTATGGGTCGGGCTGGAAGCGTTCGTCGGTCAATGCCGGGCGGCCCAGGTAGCCGCGCGCCACACCGACGCCGCCGATGTACAGCGCGCCACTCACTCCCACCGGCGCTGGCCGGCCATGCCGGTCCAGCACATAGACCCGGGTGTTGGGCAGCGGCCGGCCGATGGGCGGGCGACCGGTGTCGGCCGGGTCGCAGCGGTGCACGGTGGTCCACACGGTGCATTCGGTGGGCCCGTAGCCGTTGAAGAAGCGCCGGCCGGGCGCCCAGCGCTGCACCAGCGCCTCGCTGCAGATGTCGCCGGCGGCCGTCAGCGTGTGCAGGGTCGGCCAGTCGGTGCCTTCGGGCAGGGCCGACAGCACGGCCGGCGGCAGCGTCGCGTCGGTGATGCGCTGCTGCCGCACGGTGCGCACCAGTGCGTCGCCGGCCAGCACGGTGCCCGGCTTGGCGAAGTGCAAGCAGGCGCCATGGCAGAGGGCCATGGCGAGGTCGTAGATCCACGCGTCGAAGCTGAACGAGGCGAACTGCAGCACCCGGCGGCCGGGCCCCGGCCCGAACACCTGGCGCTGCGCCGCCACCAGCTTGCACAGCCCCTGGTGCTCGAGCAGCACGCCCTTGGGCTGGCCGGTGGAGCCGGAGGTGTAGATCACATACGCCAGGTGCCGGGGCGTCAGCCCCTGGCGCAACAGGTCGGCCGAACACTCGTGCTCCCAGCGGTGGCCGTCGCGCCACAGGTCGACACGCACCACCTCGGCCGGCAGCTCCTGCAGCCCGGCGACGGGCTGGCGGGTGTGCTGCAACAGCACCGCCGGCTGGCTGTCGCGCAGCTGCCAGGCGAGCCGGTCGGCCGGATGCTCGGGATTCAGCGGCACATACGCCCCGCCGGCCTTGAGCACCGCGAGCACCGCCACCACCATCTCGGGGCCGCGCTCGGCGCAGATGGCCACCCTCACCTCGGGTCCCACGCCCAGCTTGCGCAGATGGCGGGCCAGGCGGTTGGACTGGGCGTTCAGCTCGGCATAGCTGAGCACGCGGATGCCCTGCACGACAGCCGGCGCGTCGGCATGGCGGGCCGCCTCGGCCTCGAACAGCTCATGGAAGCAGCGGTCATCGGCATAGGGTGCGCGGGTGTCGTTCCAGCCCTGCAGCAGGGCATGCCGCTCGGCCTCGGGCAGCACCTCGACCTCGCGCGCCGGCCGCTCGGGCGCCTGCTCGAGCGCCTGGGCCAGCCCGTCGAGCGCGGTGACCATGTAGGTGCAGACGCGCTGCGCATCGACCGGCGCCTGGGCTTGCGCGGTGATGGCCAGGCCCTCGCCCAGGTCGTCGACCGACAGGCCCAGCGGGTAGTTGCTGTGCTCGTGCTCCTCCAGCACCTCCACCTCGCTGCCGGCCACTTCCCTTGCCACATCGCCATGGCGGTAGTTGAACAGCGTGTTGAACAGCGGCGCCGGTGGTGGCACCGCGCTGCAGCGCTGGGCCAGCGTGAGGGGGGCATGCTCGTGGCGCATCAGCTCGGCCAGGTGGCGGTGCACCTGCCGCACGCTGTCTTGCACGCTGGCCTCGCCCACCAGGATGCGCACCGGCAAGGTGTTGATGAACAGGCCCGGCACGCTGGCCGCGGCGCCACCCATGCGGCCCAGCAGCACGGTGCCGAACACCACGTCGTCGCGCCCCGACGTGCGCGCCAGCACCTGGGCGAAGGCCAGGTGACACAGGCTGGCCAGGCTCACGCCCAGCGCCCGCGCCTGCCCGCGCAGCCGCCGCGCGAGCGCCGGCTCCAGCACCCGGCTGGCAGCGACGGTGCGGCGGGCATCGCCCTGCACGTCGGCCAGGTCGAAGGCGAGGGTCGGCGTGTCGACGTCACCGAGCAGCTGCCTGAAGTAGGCCTCGTGCTGCTCGCGGGGCACCTCGAGCCGGGCCCGGGCGACGAAGTCGCGGAAGGGCTGGGGCGGCGGCAGCGACGCCGCGGCATCGCGCATCAGCGCGAGCATTTCCTGCCGCACGATGGCCAGCGAGGTGTGGTCCAGCACCAGGTGGTGGGCCAGCTGCACCACCAGCCAGTCGCCCCGCACCGGGTCGCGGGCGACCTGCAGCCGGGTCATCGGCGCCTGGGCGATGTCCAGCCCGCGGCGGGTGGCCTCCAGGCGCTTGAGCAGCTGCGTCGCCGTCTCTCCCGGCGCCGGATCGAGCTGCACTTCCTCGACCGGCACCGGTGCCTGCCGCCATACCACCTGCACCGCCTCGGGCAGCCCTTGCCACAGCACCGCCGTGCGCAGGATGTCGTGCCGGTCGATGACGGCCTGCAGGGCGCCGACGAAGCGCTCGACGGCCGCCCGGTCGGCAAAGCGGTAGACCGCGCGCAGCAGGTAGGGATCGGCCCGGCCGGCCAGCAGATGGTGGAAGAGGATGCCTTCCTGCAGCGGCGCCAGCGGATAGATGTCCTGCACGTTGGCTGCGCCGCCCGGCACGCTGGCCACGATGGCCTCGATGGCGGCGGCGTCGAGCCGCACCAGCGGCAGCAGCTCGGGCGTCAGCCGGGTGCAGCCGGGCGGGATGCGGTTGGGCGGCACCTCGATCACGCCGGCCTCACGCCCGCGCAGCGCGGCGGCCAGGGCCGCCACGGTGGGTGCCGCGAACAGCAGCCGCACATCGGCCGGCACGCCGAGCTGGCGCAGCCGCTCGACCAGGCCGACAGCCAGCAGCGAGTTGCCGCCGCAGCTGAAGAAGTTGTCGTGCCGGCCCAGCGGGTCGAGCTGCAACACGTCGGCCCAGACCTCGGCCAGCTTCGCCTCCAGCGCGCCCACCGGCGCGGCCGCCTCGCTGTCGGGCTGCGCCTGGGCGGCCGGCAACGCCGGCAGCGCGCGACGGTCGAGCTTGCCGTTCACCGTGAGGGGCAGCGTGTCCAGTGGCATGAAGGCGGCCGGCACCATGTGCGCCGGCAGCGCTGCTGCCAGGTGGGCATGCAGGGCTTCGGCTGCCACCGCCGGGCCCGGCGACGGCCTGTAGTAGGCCAGCAGGCGCTGCCGCGGACTGCCTTCCTCGCCCTCCACCACCACGGCGGCCTGCGCCACTGCCGGGTGCTGCGCCAGGCAGGCCTCGATCTCGCCCAGCTCGATGCGCAGGCCGCGGATCTTCACCTGGTGGTCGTTGCGGCCAAGGAACTCGACCTCGCCGCCGGGCAGCCAGCGCGCCAGGTCGCCGGTGCGGTACAGCCGGGCGCCGGGCGCCGCCGCCTGAGGGTCGGGCAGGAAGCGCTGGGCGCTGAGCACCGGCTCGCCCAGGTAGCCGCGGGCCACGCCGGCGCCGCCGATGTGGATCTCGCCCGGCACGCCCACCGGCACCGGCCGGCCGCGTGCGTCGAGCAGGTGGATGCGGGTGTTGGCAATCGGCCGGCCGATGCCGGGCAGCCCCTCGCCCGGCTCGACAGGGCCGGAGGTGGCCACCACCGTCGCCTCGGTGGGTCCGTAGTTGTTGATGAGCTCGAACGGCAGGCCGGGCGGTCGCTGGCGCAAGCGGTCGCCGCCGACCAGCAGGCGGCGCAGCCCGGGCGGCCGCAGGCCGGCGCCCAGCGCCAGCTCGGCCACCGGCGTTGGCAGGAAGCTGAGGTCCATGGCCTGGGCCTGCCACCAGTCGAGCAGCGCGGCAACGTCATGGCGCGTCGGCGGGGCCAGCAGCAAGGTGGCGCCGCTGCACAGCGTGGGCCAGACCTCCCAGGCGGCAGCATCGAAGCCGATGCCGGCCACGCAGGACACCCGCTGCCCGGCGGCCAGCCCGAAGGCCTGCTGCTGCCAGGCCACCAGGTGCGCCAGGTTGCGGTGTTCCACCATCACGCCCTTGGGCCGGCCGGTGGAGCCGGAGGTGTAGATCACGTAGGCCAGGTCGGACGGGGCCTGTCCCTCGCGCCCGAGGTCGTGCGCCGGCTCGCCGGCCCAGCCCCCGGCATCGCGGCCGAGGTCGAGCACCGGCACGCCGGTGCCGGCCACGCCGGCCGGCAGCTCGCCGCAACCGAGCAGCAGCACCGCCGCGCTGTCCTCGATCATGGCGGCCAGGCGCGCGCCCGGCAGCGCCGGGTCCAGCGGCAGGTAGGCGCCGCCGGCCTTCAGCACGGCCAGCCAGGCCACCACCATCTCGGGCCCGCGCTCCATGCAGCAGGCGACGCAGCGGTCGGGGCCGACGCCCCGGCGGCGCAGCAGGCGGGCCAGCCGGTTGGCCTCGGCATTCAGGCCGGCATAGTCGAGGTGGCGGCCGCCCTGCTCCACCGCCGGCGCGTTCGGCGCGCGGACCGCCTGGGCCTCGACCAGCTCGTGGATGCAGCGGTCCTGCGGATAGGGAGCGTCGGTGGCGTTCCAGGCCGCAACGGCCTGCCGCTCCTCATCCGGCCACACGTCGAGTTCCTGTGCGGGCAGCCACGGCGTCTGCTGCAGCGCCTGCACCAGCCGCTCCAGGGCGGTGGCCATGAAGCTGCACAGGCGCTGCGGCTGCAGGGGCGGGCGCACCTGCGCCGTCAGCGCCAGCGCGCTGCCATAGTCGTCCACCGACAGGGTCAGCGGATAGGGCGTGCCCTCCTGCGCCTGCAGCAGCTGCATGCCCTGCCACAGGCGGCTGGCCGGCTCCTGCCCGCTGGCGCGGGGCCGGCTGTGGCGGTAGTTCAGCAGGGCGCTGAACAGCGGCGCCGGTGCCGCCACGCCGCTGCAGCGCTGGGCCAGCGCCAGCGGCGCGTGCTCATGGTGCAGCAGGCGGGCGAGCCGCTCGTGCGTCTGGCGCAGCGCGTCGGGCAGCGGTGTGGCGTCGAGCTTCAGGCGCAATGGCAGGGTGTTGATGAACAGCCCGGGCACGCGGTCGGCCCCTTCGCCCGCCTGCATGCGACCGAACAGCACGGTGCCGAAGACCACGTCGTCGCGCCCGCACAGGCGCGCCAGCACCTGGGCCCAGGCGAAATGGCAGAGGCTGGCGGTGCTGACGCCGAGCCGGCGCGCCTGCTGCTGCAGCGCAGCGACCAGGCCCGCGGGCAGGTCCAGGCGTGCTTCGTCGCTCGCCTCGGTGAGCCCCGGCGTCTCCTGCAGGCCGAAAGGCAGCGTCGGTTCGGTGACGTCGCCGAGCAGCTCACGGAAGAAGGTGTCGTGTTCGGCGCTGGCCGCCGCCCGCCGGGCCCGTGCGACGAACTCGCGGAAAGGCAGCGGCGCCGGCAAGCGGTCGGCTTGCCCGTCGAGGTGGGCCGCCACCTCCTGCTCGACGATCTCGAGCGTGGTGTGGTCGGCGCACAGGTGGTGCGACACCTGCAGTGCCAGCCAGCGGCCGTGGGCCGCGTCATGGCTCACGAAGACCCGCAGCAGGGGCGCCTGGCGCACGTCCATGCGCCAGTGGCGCGGGTCGAAGCGCGCCTGCAGCTGCTCGGCCACCGACGGGCCCTGCGGATCGGGCAGCACCGTCTCCACCGCGATCGGGGCGCGCCGCCACACCACCTGCACCGGCTGGGGCAGGCCCTCCCACAGCACCGCGGTGCGCAGGATGTCGTGACGGTCGACCACCGCCTGCAAGGCCTGCAGGTAGGCCTGCAGGCGTTCCCAGCTGTCGAAGGCCAGCAGCGCGGGGCTCAGGTAGACGTCGCCCCGGGCGGCCATCAGGTGGTGGAACAGGATGCCCTCCTGCAGCGGCGCGAGCGGGTAGATGTCCTGCACATTGGGCGCGCCGCCCTGCACCTGCGCCACCAGGCGATCGATGTCGCCCTGCGCCAGCGTGACCAGGCTCAGCATGTCCGGCGTGATGGCATGGGCCTGCGGCGGGATGCGGTTGGGTGGCGCTGCGCCCTCCCCGCCCGCGGTCGCTGCGTCTTGCAGCGAGGCGGCCAGCGCCTGCACGCTGGGGGCCGCGAACACCGCGCGCACATCGGCCTGCAGGCCTTCCCGGCGCAGCCGCTCGATCAGGCTCACCGCCAGCAGCGAATGCCCGCCAAGCGCGAAGAAGCTGTCGTGCCGGCCCACCCGCTCAAGCTGCAGCAGCTCGCCGATGATGCGTGCGAGGGTGGCCTCGATGCCGGGGTGCGGCGGCTCCCAGGCCTGGGCCGCGTAGGCTTGCGCGTCGGGCGCCGGCAGCACCCGGCGGTCCAGCTTGCCGGCCGAATTGAGCGGCAGCCGGGGCAGGTGCATGCAGGCTGCGGGCATGAGGTGGGGCGGCAGCGCCTGCGCCAGGTGCTCGCGCAGGGCCAGCGCGTCGAGCGGGCCGGCGGGGGCCGTGTAGTAAGCCACCAGCTGGGTACCGGCGGGGGTGTCGTCGCGGGCGAGCACCACGGCCTCGGCCACCGCAGGGTGCTGCAGCAGGCGGGTCTCGATCTCGGCCGGCTCGATGCGAAAGCCGCGCAGCTTGAGCTGGAAGTCATTGCGGCCCAGGAACTCGAGGTTGCCGTCCGGCAGCAGCCGGCCCAGGTCGCCGGTGCGGTACATGCGGGCGGCCGGCTCGTCCACGAAGGGATCGCGCACGAAGCGCTCGGCCGTCAGGTCTGGGCGGCCCAGGTAGCCGCGCGCCAGCTGCGCGCCGCCCACATGGATCTCGCCGGCCACGCCCTGCGGTACCGGGCGCCCGCGGCGGTCCAGCAGGTAGATGCGGTT
Organism: Eleftheria terrae; assembly: GCF_030419005.1. Lineage (NCBI taxonomy): Bacteria > Pseudomonadati > Pseudomonadota > Betaproteobacteria > Burkholderiales > Eleftheria > Eleftheria terrae. The sequence goes on along the minus strand of NZ_CP106952.1, from coordinate 746,935 downwards.
GTTGGCCAGCGGCCGGCCGATGCAGGCCGGCACCGGGTCGCCCGGCTGCGGCTCGTGCAGCGTGACGATCATGCTGGTCTCGGTGGGGCCGTAGGCATTGAAGAGCCGCGGGCGGTGGCCGGGCCGCTGCAGCCAGCGCTGCAGTGCCGCTGGCTCGACCGCCTCGCCGGCAATGATGACCAGCCGCACCGATGCCGGCAGGACACCGGCCGGCGCCTCGCTCACCTGCTGCCAGAAGCGGGTCGGCAGGTCCACCACGGTGATGCCGTGCGTCTCGCACAGCTGCCAGAACCGCTCGGCATCGGCCAGCCAGTCATCGGTGCGCAACACCAGCGTGGCGCCGGTGCCGAGCGCGGCGAAGATCTCCTCCACCGAGGCATCGAAATGCAGCGCCGCGAACTGCAGCACCCGGTCCTGCGGGCCGAAGCCGGCCTGCGCCTGCAGCGCCGCGAGGTAGTTGCAGGCTCCGCCATGCTCGACCATCACGCCCTTGGGCGCACCGGTGGAGCCGGAGGTGTAGATCACATAGGCCAGGTCGCCGGGCCGGGCGCCGGCCTGCGGCGGCTGCGCCGGCCGGTGCTGCCACAGGGCGGCATCGGCCACCAGGTCGAGCACCGGCAGCTGCTGCGGCAGCCGGGCGCAGGCCGCCTGCAGCGGCTGCAGGCCCGCCCCGCCCGGCAGGGCCTGGGCCAGCAGCAGGCGGGGCTTGCAGTCCTGCAGCAAGGCGGCCAGCCGCTCGGGTGGACTGGCCACGTCGAGGGGCACCCAGGCACCGCCGGCCTTCAGCACCGCCAGCACGGCCACCACCATCTCGATGCTGCGCGGCACCCAGAGGGCCACCGCCTCATCGGCCCCCACGCCGGCGGCCACCAGGTGGTGCGCCAGCCGGTTGGCTTGTGCCTCCAGCTCGCCGTAGCTCAGCTGCAGGCCCTCGTGCACCAGCGCGATCGCGTCGGGCGTGCGCCGAGCCTGGGCCTCGAAGCGGGCCGCCAGGCTGCGCTCGCCCGGCAGCTCGGCCGCGTTGTCGTTGGCCCCATGCAGCAGGCGGCGGCGCTCGGTGGGCGGCAGCACCTCGATCTCGCACAGCGGCTGCCCGGGTCGCTCGGCGAGCGCCTGCACCAGGCCTTCGGCGGCCTGCACCAGCCAGTCGCCCACCCGCTGCGGCTGCAGCTCGGCGGGCAGTTGCACGGTGAGCAGGAAGTCGTCGCCCAGGTCGTCGATGTCGACGCTCATGGGGTAGTGGCTGCGCTCCTCGGCAGACAGGATCTCGATGCCCTGCCAGCCGGCGGCCGCCCCTGGGTTGCCGGCGTCGCCGCGGCTGTGGCGGTAGTTCAGGAGGGCGTTGAACAGCGGCTGCGGCGCTGGCACCCCGCTGCAGCGTTGCGCCAGCGCCAGCGGCGCCTGCTCGTGGCGCAGCAGCGCGGCCAGCTGCGCATGCGCCTGGCGCAGCGCCTCGGCCACCGGCTTGTCGCCGGCATCGAGCCGCAAGGGCAGCGTGTTGATGTAGAGGCCCGGCACCCGGTCGGCGCCGGCGCTGCCGGCCATGCGGCCGAACAGCACGGTGCCGAACACCACCTCGTCCTGCCCGGCCAGCCGGGCCAGCACCAGTGCAAAGACCTGGTGCCACAGGCTGGCGGCACCGAGCCCGAGGCGGCGCGCCTGCTCGCGCAGCGCGCGGGCCAGGCCGCTGTCCAGGCGCCGGCGTGCGGTGGCCAGGCGGGCGACGTCGAGCCGCGCCGGCTCCAGCCCGAAGGCCAGCGTCGGCGTGTCCACCCCGCCCAACAGCTGCCGGAAGAAGCGCTCGTGTTCTTCCCGCGGCAGGCCCCGGCGGGCTTGTGCGACAAAACTGCGGAAGGGCAGGGGCTGGGGCAGCGCCTGCCCCAGCATCAGCGCCTGGATCTCCTGCAGCAGGATCTCCAGCGTGGTGTGGTCGATGACCACATGATGGAAGCGCTGCAAGGCCAGCCAGCGGCCCTGGGCGCGGTCCTCGGCCACTGCCACGTCCATCAGCGGCGCCTGCTGCAGCGACAGCCGGCCACTGCCCCGACGAGCGCGCAGCTGCGCCGCCACATCGCCGGCGGCGGGGTCGAACCGCAGCACCTCCACCGGCAGGCTTGCCCGCCGCCACACCACCTGCACCGGCTCGGCCAGCCCTTCCCAGCACAGCGAGGTGCGCAGGATGTCGTGGCGGTCGATCACCGCCTGCAGGGCGCTCAGGTAGGCGTCGAGCCGCTGCCGGCTGTCGAAGGCGATCAGCGCGGGCGTCAGGTACACGTCCTCGGCATCGGCCATCAGGTGGTGAAAGAGGATGCCTTCCTGCAAGGGCGCCAGCGGGTAGATGTCCTGGATGTTGGCGGCGCCACCGGGCACGCTGGCCACCACCTGGGCGATCTCATCGCGGCTGAGCTGCACCAGGCTCAGCATCTCCGGCTCGATGGCCGTGCATCCGGGTGGAATGCGGTTGGGCGGCACCTCCACCGCGGCCACGCCGCCACCGATGCTGAGCGCCAGTGCCGCCAGCGTGGGCGTGGCGAACAGGGACCGCACGTCCAGCGGCAGGCCGGCCTGGCGCAGGCGCTCGATCAAGCTGACCGCCAGCAGCGAATGGCCACCGAGTTCGAAGAAGTTGTCGTGCCGGCCGACCCGCTCCACCTTGAGCAGCTCGGCCCACAGCTGGGCCAGTGTGGTCTCGACCTCGCCGATGGGCGCCTCGTAGCCGCGGCTGATGTAGGCCGCGCCCTCGGGCTGCGGCAGCGCCGCGCGGTCGAGCTTGCCGTTGGGCGTCAGCGGCAGCTCCGGCAGCACCACATAGGCCGCCGGCACCATGTACTCCGGCAGCTGGGCGGCCAGGTGCTGCTTCAGCACCTCGGCGCTGGCCTCGCTGCTCAAGGTCACATAGGCCACCAGCCGCTTGTCGCCCGGCTGGTCCTCCCGCGCCAGCACCACCGCCTCGCGCACCGCGCCGTGCTGCAGCAGCCGCGCCTCGATCTCCCCCAGCTCGATGCGGAAGCCCCTCAGCTTCACCTGGTGGTCGTTGCGCCCCAGGAACTCCAGCGTCCCGTCCGCCAGCCACCGGCCCAGGTCGCCCGTCTTGTACATCCGCGCTTGCGGATCGTCGACGAACGGGTCCTTCACGAAGCGCTCGGCCGTCAGCTCCGGCCGGTTCAGATAGCCACGTGCCAGCTGCGCGCCGCCAATGTGGATCTCGCCCGCTACGCCCACCGGCACCACTCGGCCCTGCGCATCCAGCAGATAGATGCGCGTGTTGGCGATCGGCCGGCCGATCGGCACGCTGTGCTGCAGCGGGCCTTCGCACCGGTGCATCGTCGCGCACACCGTGGTCTCGCTCGGCCCGTAGGCATTGATCACCCGCCGGCCCTCGCCCCAGCGCTGCACCAGCGCGGGCGACGCCGCCTCGCCCGCCAGCACCAGCGTGCTCACCGGTGCCAGCGTCGCCGTGGCCGGCAGCCCCGCCAGCACCGCCGGCGGCAGCGTCACATGGCTGATGCGGCCCTGCTGCAGCGCCTGCAGCAGCGCCTCGCCCGCCAGCACCGTGCCCGGCGGCGCAAAGTGCAGGCTGCCCCCACAGCTCAGCGCCGTCACCCATTCCGACACCCACGCATCGAAGCTGAAGGACGCGAACTGCAGCACCCGGCTGCCGGCCTCGATGCCGAAGCCCGCCACCTGCGCCTGCGCCAGGTTGCACACCCCCCGGTGCTCGACGGCCACGCCCTTGGGCATGCCGGTCGAGCCGGAGGTGTAGACCACGTAGGCCAGGTGCTGCGGCTGCGTTGCACAGGCCAGATCGTCGGCCGGCTCGTCTTGCCACAGCGGGCGGTCGGCTTCCACATCCAGCAGCGGAGCCGCCTGCTTCAGCACCTGCGCCACCGCCTCGCCGACGCTGGCCGCCCACAGCACCACCACCGGCGCGCTGTCCTGCAGCATGTGCTGCAGCCGTTGCGCCGGGTAGCTCGCGTCCAGCGGCACATACGCGCCACCGGCCTTCAGCACCGCCAGCACCGCCACCGCCATCTGCGGCCCGCGCGGCAGGCAGAGGCCCACCCGCGCATCCGGCACCACCCCCAGCTGCCGCAGCCGCCGCGCCAGCCGGTTGGCCTCGGCATTCATCTCTGCATAGCTCAGCGCCTGGTCGCCCTGCACCAGCGCCACGGCGTCTGGCGTGCGCACCACCTGGGACTCGATCAGTTGGTGCACGCAGCGGTCCTGCGGGTAGGGGCAGGCGGTGCGATTCCAGTCCACCAGCAGCGCCTGCCGCTGCGCGTCGCCGAGCAGGTCGATCGCCTCGATGTCCGCCTGTTCGTCGGCCACCATCGATGCGAGGGCCTGGCACAGACAACTCGACCAGCGCACGATGGTGGAGCGCTCGAACAGCGCGCTTGCGTAGTGCAGGCCACCGACCAGGCGCCCTTGCACCTCGGCCAGGTCGAGCGTCAGGTCGAACTGGGCACCCGGGTGGGGCATGGCCTGCGGCATCACTCGCAGGCCGGCCCACCCGTCGATGGGGTCCACCCCCTCCTGCCAGGCCAGCGCGGCCTGGAACAAGGGGCTGTAGGCAGCACTGCGCGGCGGGTTGAGCGCCTCCACCACCTGCTCGAAGGGCAGCGCCTCATGGCGCTGCGCCTGGAGCGTGCAGTCGCGGGCCCGCTGCAGCAGGCCGGCGACGGTGGCCGGGCCGGCCAGGTCCAGCCGCAACACCAGCGTGTTGACGAACAGCCCGATCATCGGCTCCAGCTCCGCGCGCCCGCGGTTGGCACCGGCACCGCCGATCAGCACGTCGTGCTGCCCCGCCAGGCGACCGAGCACCAGCGCATAGGCGGCCAGCACCACCATGAAGGGGGTGGCGCCATGGCGCTGTGCCAGGGCCTTGACGGCGGCAGTCAGTGCCTCGTCGATCTCGATGGGGACCGTGGCGCCACGGTGGTCCTGCAACGCCGGGCGCGGCCGGTCGGTGGGCAGCTCCAGCAAGGCCGGGGCACCTTGCAGCGCCTGCCGCCAGTAGGCCAGCTGCTCCTGCTGCACCGCTCCACCCAGCCAGCGCCGCTGCCATTGCGCGTAGTCGGCGTACTGGATCGGCAGGGCCGCCAGCGGGTCCCCCTCGCCGCGCGCATACGCCCCGTACAGCGCCGACAGCTCGTGCAGCAGCACCCCCATCGACCAGCCGTCGGTGACGATGTGGTGCAGCGTCAGCATCAGCACATGCACCTGCCCGCCCAGCTTCACCAGCCGGCCCCGCACCAGCGGCCCGCGCTCCAGCTCGAAGTCCTGCTGCGCTTCTTCCTGCGCCAGCGCTTGCACCGCGTGGGGGGCCTCGCTCAGGTCGTGCTCGCGCAGCGGCCAGCCCCGGTCCTCGGCCTCCACCACCTGCACCGGCTGCCCATCGGCCCCCGCCACGAAGCGCGTGCGCAGTGCCGCATGCCGCGCCACGATGCGGTCCAGCGCCCGCCGCAGCGCCCCGCGATCCAGCTCGCCTTCCAGCCTCAAGGCCAGCGGCAGGTGGTAGGCCCGGCTCGCCCCTTCCATCTGCGACAGGAACCACAGCCGCTGCTGCGCAAACGACAGCGCCACCGGCCCGCCTGCTTGCGCCGCCCCGGCCTCGATCGGCGGCAGCTCGCTGCGCACCGCGCCCTGCACCGCCTGCGCCAGCGCCGCCGGCGTGGCTCGGCGAAACAGCTCGTCCAGCCCCAGCTCCACCGACAGCGCCAGCCGCACCCGCGACAGCAGCCGCACCGCCAGCAGCGAATGCCCGCCCAGCTCGAAGAAGTGGTCGTGCCGCCCCACCCGCTCCAGCTTCAGCAGCTCGGCCCACAGGCCCGCCAGCGTCGCCTCCACCTCGCCGACCGGCGCCTCGTAGCGGCGCGACACATAGGCCGCGCCCTCGGGCTGCGGCAGCGCACGGCGGTCGAGCTTGCCGTTGGGCGTCAGCGGCAGCTCCGGCAGCACCACATAGGCCGCCGGCACCATGTACTCGGGCAGCTGGGCGGCCAGGTGCTGCTTCAGCGCCTCGGCGCTGGCCTCGCTCCTCAAGGTCACATAGGCCACCAGCCGCTTGTCGCCCGGCTGGTCCTCCCGCGCCAGCACCACCGCCTCGCGCACCGCGCCGTGCTGCAGCAGCCGCGCCTCGATCTCCCCCAGCTCGATGCGGAAACCCCTCAGCTTCACCTGGTGGTCGTTGCGCCCCAGGAACTCCAGCGTCCCGTCCGCCAGCCACCGGCCCAGGTCGCCCGTCTTGTACATCCGCGCTTGCGGATCGTCGACGAACGGGTCCTTCACGAAGCGCTCGGCCGTCAGCTCCGGCCGGTTCAGGTAGCCGCGTGCCACTTGCGCACCGCCGATGTGGATCTCGCCGATGGCGCCCATCGGCGTCGGCCGGCCCTCGACATCGAGCACATAGATGGAGGTGTTGCTGACCGGCCGCCCGATGGGCAGGCTGTCCGGCAGCGTGGCGGCGTCCACCGGCCAGGCCGTCACATCGATCGCTGCCTCTGTGGGGCCGTAGAGGTTGTACAGCCGGGCCTGCGGCAGCATGCGCCGCAGCCGGCCTGCCAGGGCGCCGGGCAGGGCCTCGCCGCTGCACAGCACCCGCTGCACGCTGGCGCAGCGGCGCGGGTCGGCCTGCTCGACGAACAGCTGCAGCATGGACGGCACGAAATGCAGCGTGGTGACGCCGTACCGCTCGATCGCCTCGGCCAGGTAGGCCGGGTCCTTGTGCCCTTGCGGCCGCGCCAGCGCCAGGCCGGCCCCGGCCAGCAGCGGCCAGAAGAACTCCCACACCGACACGTCGAAGCCGAAGGGCGTCTTCTGCAGCACCACGTCCCGCGGCTGCAGCCGGTAGTCGGCCTGCATGCCGAGCAGGCGGTTGCGCAGCCCGGCGTGCTCGTTCATCACGCCCTTGGGCAGACCGGTCGAGCCGGAGGTGTAGATCACATAGGCCAGGCGCTCGGCCACCGCCTCACCGGCATCGAGGTCGTGCACCGGACGGCCGGCCCACAGGGCCGCATCGCCTTCCACGTCGACCACCCGGCCCGGCATCTGCAGCCCATGCAGCACGGCGCGTGTCGCTGTCGACACCAGCACGGCCACCGGCTGGCTGTCGTCCAGCATCTGGCCCAGCCGCTCGGTGGGCAGATCGGGGTCGAGCGGCACATAGGCACCGCCGGCCTTCCAGACCGCCAGCAAGGCCACCACCAGTTCCAGGCTGCGCTCCAGGCAGACGGCCACCCGCTGCTCGGGCGCCACGCCGAGCTCCCGCAGGTGGCGGGCCAGCGCATTGGCGCGTTCGTTCAACGCCCGGTAGCTCAGCCGCCTGTCGTCCTGCAGGAGCGCGGTCGCCTCGGGCGTGCGGGCCGCTTGCGCCTCGAAGAGCTGGTGCACCCCGGCCGGCCCGGCATCGCTGGCCGGCTCGCCGCGCGAGACTGCCAGCCAGTGCTGCCGCTCGTCGTCCGGCCACACGGCCAGCGCCTGCAGCGGCGTGGCCGGCGCCTCCTGCAGCGCGGCCACCAGGGCCTGCAGCGCCGCCGTCATCCAACCCAGCAAGCGTGAGGCCGAATGTGGCGCCGCAATGCGCGCCGTCAGTGCCATCGCGGCGCCCAGGTCATCCACGTCCAGGCTGAGCGGATAGGTGCTGCGCTCCTCGGCATGCAGCAGCTCGATGCCCTCCCAGCGCGGCATGCTGCCGCCGTCCTCCGCATCGGCCGCCCCGGCTTCGCCGTGGCGGTAGTTCAACAGCGCGCTGAACAGGGGGCTGCCGGCCGCCACGCCGCTGCAGCGCTGGGCCAGCGCCAGCGGCGCATGCTCGTGGCCCATCAGCCCGGCCAGTTCGGCCTGGACCTGGCGCAACGCCTCGGCCACGCCCGCGTCCTTGAGCCGCAGGCGCAAGGGCAGCGTGTTGATGAACAGGCCCGGCATGCGGTCCGCCCCTTCGCCGCCCTGCAGGCGGCCGAACAGCACGGTGCCGAAGACCACGTCCTGCCGGCCGGCGACGCGCCCCAGCACCAGCGCAAAGGCCAGGTGCAGCAGGCCGGCCAGGCTGGCCCCCTGCGCACGCGCCACGCCACGCAGCTGCTGCAGCAGGGCCGGTGCCAGCCGGATGCGGGCCGCATCGAGCGGCGCGCCGTCGCCGCTCACCTCGGCCAGGCCGAACGGCAGCGTCGGCTCCTCCACATCGCCCAGCCGGCTGCGGAAGAAGTCCTCCTGCGCCCGCACCTGCTGCGGCCCGGCGAGACGCGCATGGGCCACGAAGTCGCGGAAGGGGCGCGGCGGCGGCAAGGCCTGGCCGCGGCCCTGCAACAGCAGGCCCATCTCCTGCCACACCACCTGCAAGGTGGTGTGGTCCATCACCAGGTGGTGAAACTGCTGCAGGGCCAGCCAGCCGCCCTGCTCGCCCTCGCGGGCCACCCACAGCCGCGTCATCGGCGCCTGCTGCACGTCCAGCCGCTGCGAGCGGGGGCCGAAGCGCGCCTCCAGCTGCTCGGCCACCGGGCCCTCGTCCGGCCGCAAGGCGACCTCCTCCACCGTCACCGGCGCCTGCCGCCACACCACCTGCACCGGCTGCTTCAGCCCGTCCCACAGCACCGCGGTGCGCAGGATGTCGTGCCGGTCCACCACCGCCTGCAGCGCCTGCACGAAAGCGTCCAGCCGCTGTCGGCTCGCAAACCGATAGAGGCCGTGCAGCAGGTAAGGATCGGCGCCGCGGGCCATCAGGTGGTGGAACAGGATGCCTTCCTGCAAGGGCGCGAGCGGGTAGATGTCCTGCACGTTGGCCGCGCCGCCCGGCACCCGGGCGACGATGCGGCCGATCTCCTGCCGATCCAGCTGCACCAGGCCGAGCATCGACGGCTCGATGTCGGTGCAGCCCGGCGGGATGCCGTTGGCCGGCAGCTCCGGCGCTGCCACGGCGGCCTCCAGGGTGGGCGCCAGCGCCGCCAGCGTCGGCGTGGCATAGAGGTCGCGCACGTCGAGCACCAGCCCCTGGCGGCGCAGCCGCTCGATCAGGCTGACGGCCAGCAGGGAATGGCCACCCAGCTCGAAGAAATGGTCTTGCCGGCCCACCCGGGGCAGCCGCAGCAGCTCGCGCCAGAGGCTGGCCAGCACGGCTTCGCGGCCGGGACGCGGCGGTTCGAAGGCGGCGGCCGCATGGGCGGCCACACCGGGTTCGGGCAAGGCCCGCCAGTCGAGCTTGCCGTTGGGCGTCAGGGGCAGCTGCTCCAGCCACACATAGGCGGCCGGCAGCAGGTAGTCCGGCAGGCGGCCGGCCAGGTGTTCGCGCAGCGAGGCGGCATCGGCCGCCTCGTCCCCGGCCGCGGTGTAGTAAGCCACCAGCCGCTTCTCGGCGCCCCCGTCGGACCGCGCCTGCACCGTCACCTGGCGCACCGCCGGGTGACAGGCCAGGGCCGCCTCGATCTCGCCCGGCTCGACGCGGAAGCCGCGGATCTTCACCTGCGTGTCGCTGCGGCCGAGAAACTCCAGCGTGCCGTCGGACCGCCAGCGGCCCAGGTCGCCACTGCGGTAGAGCCGGGCCTGCGGCTGCGCGGTGAAGGGATCGGGCAGGAAGCGCTCGGCGCTCAGCGCCGGCTGGCCCAGGTAGCCCAGCGCCACGCCGTCGCCGCCGATGTACAGCTCGCCAGCCACCCCCACCGGCACCGGCTGGCGGTGTGCGTCCAGCACATGCACGGTGGTGTTGCCGATGGGCCGGCCGATCGGAATGCCTTCGGCCGGGTCGTCCACCCGCTCGATGGCATGGGTGGTGGCGAAGGTGCCGCACTCGGTGGGGCCATAGCCGTTGAGCAGGCGTTGCGGCGGGTGCTGGCGCAGCACCTGGGCGATGAGGGCCGCATCCAGCCGGTCGCCGCCCACCATCAGGTAGCGCAGCTGGCGCAGCACGCTGCCCAGTTGCAGCGCATGGCGGTTGAACAGGCCCACCGTCATCCACAACACCGTGATGCCGTGGGCCCGCAGTGCCTGCGCGAGCCGCGGCGCCGACAGCACCACCGCCTGCTCCAGCACCACCACCCGGCCGCCGTTGAGCAGGGCCGCCCAGACCTCCAGCGTGGAAGCGTCGAAAGCCGGGTTGGACGCAAAGGCCACCCGGTCGCCCGGGCCGAAGTCGGCATAGCCGTTGTCGAGCACCAGGCGGGCAATGGCCCGGTGCGGCACCACCACGCCCTTGGGCCGGCCGCTGGAGCCGGAGGTGTACATCACGCGGGCCGCGGCCGCCCCGCCGGCCGCCGTGGGCCATGCAAGGGGCTGGCCGGCCATCGGCGCAGCGGCCTCGTCCGCCAGGGCGTCGACATGCAGCCGGCGGCATGCCGGGCGCTCGGGAAGGCGGGCCGTCGTGTCGGTCAACAGCAGGCGCGCGGCGCAGTCCTGCAGCGCCGTCTCCAGCCAGGCAGGCGGCGCCTGCGGGTCCAGCGGCACATAGACCGCACCGCAGCGCAGCACTGCCAGCTCGGCCACCACCAGCTCCGCCGACCGCGGCAGCACCACCGCCACCGCGTCGCCGGGCTGCACGCCCAGGCCGAGCAGCCGGCGCGCCAGGCGCTCGGCCCGGCCGTCCAGCTCGGCGTAGCTCAGCTGCAGGCCGCCGTGCTGCAGCGCCACCGCACCGGGCGTGCGGCGGACCTGGGCCGCGAACAGCTCTGCCACGCTGCTGTCACGCGGATAGGGGCGATGGGTGGCGTTGCCCGCCGCCATCAGGGCCCGCTCGCCGGCGGTCAGCAGCGGCAGTGCGTGCAGCGGGGTGTCGGGCGCCTGCAGCACCGCGGCCAGCAGCGCAGGCAGCCGTTGTTGCAGGGCTTCGATGGCGGCCGTGTCGAAATGCGCCTCGTTGTAGACCAGGTCGAGCCGCACCTCGCCCTCGGCATGGAACTCGCGGATGAAGACGGTCAGCGGCGTCTGCTGGGCGCCATTGAGCAGCGCGGTGGAACGCCCGCGGGCCGGGCCGAAGGCCACGTCGTGGCCATGCGGCTCGTAGGACACGCTGAGGTCGAACAAGCTGGCGCCAGCGCCGCCCTGCCGTCCCAGCTCGCGCTGCAAATCGCCGAGCGGGAAGCGCCGGTGCCGCCAGTCGCGCGCCAGCATGCGGCGCACGCCCTGCAACAGGGCACGGAAGCCAAGCCGGTCGTCGAAGTCGAAGCGATGGGCGCAGACGTTGACATAGAGGCCCCCGGTGGCGCGCGACGCGGCATCGGTGCGGTTGGCCACCGGCAGGCCGATCACCAGGTCGCGCTGCCCGCTCAGGCGCGACCACAGCACGTACAAGGCGCCCAGCAGGAGGTGGAAGACGCTGCTGCCCTCGGCCGCGGCGAGCGCCTGCAGGCCGGCATACCGGTCGCGCGGGAGGGCCAGGCCCAGGCTGCCGCTCGGCGCAGCGCCGGCCGCGGCACGCGCGCCCTGCCGTGCTGGAAACGGCCGCTCCGGCAGGCTGCGGTACTTGTCGAGCCAGTACTGCCGGTCGCGCGTGAAGGCGGGCGAGGCCAGGTAGGCCTCGTCCTGGCGCACCTGCGCCAGGTAGGACGGCGCCTGGCGCTGGCCATCCTCGCCGCGCAGCAAGGCGGTGTAGAGACCGGCCATCGAGTCGTTGAGCAAGGCGATGGCGGCGCCGTCGGCGATCAGGTGGTGGTACTGCATCAGCCAGTAGTGGCAGCCCTCGCCCACCTTCACCAGGTCGTGGCGGAACAACGGCCGCCCGGGCTGTAGCGAAAAGGGCTGCCGGAAGCGCCGCTGCATCCAGTCGAGCGCGCGGGCCGGGGCATCGGCCTCGCCGCTGAAGTCGTGCCAGCCGGGGTCGGCGGCCAGTCGGGGCAGGCAGCGCTGGCGCGGTGCCTGGCCGGCGGCGGCCGGCTCGGCCAGCACCAGGCGCAGGTGGTCGTGCTTGGCGGTCAGCAGCTCCAGCGCCTCGGTGAAGCGGGCCCGGTCCAGCGGCCCGTCGATGCGCACATGGCCGCCGATGTTGTACAGCGGCAGCCCGCTGTGCACCCACTGGTCGAACCAGATGTCGCGCTGCGACGCGGTGAGGGGGAAATCGAAAGCCATCGTGCGAGTCCTAGCAACAGCTCCGCGCGCGGCCGCATCGGGCCGGCATGCAGGAAGCAGAGACGGGTCAGGGGAAGGTGCATCCCACCGGATGCACCGGGCCACGCGGCCGCCCACGACAGCGGGCCGCCGCGGGCAGGTGGGCCGTGTCAGGCGGCCAGGGCCTGCAGCAGGTCCTGCAGCAGGTCCTGCGGGTCCTCCACCCCCACCGCCAGGCGCAGCAACCCGGCCGCCGGGCGGGCGGCGCCCGCCGCGGCCAGCACCTGCCCGTCCATGGCCTGCAGCATCGAGTGCGACATCGACTCCGCATGCTCGATGCAGCTGTTGACCCCGCCCAGGCTCACCGACAGGCCGAACACCCGGGTGCGCTCGGCCACCCGCACGGCGGCCGCCTCGCCGGCCTTCAGCGCCATGGCCAGCACGCCGCCGCCGCTGGCCAGCCAGGGCACGGCCGGCGACGCACCGAGCCCGGGGTACAGCACCGCCTCGACCTCCGGATGGCCCTGCAGCTGCTCGGCCAGCAGCCGGGCCGTGGCGCTCTGCCGTGCCACCCGCAGCTCCAGCGTCTTCAGCCCTTGTGAGATCTGCCACGCGGCCTGCGGGTCGAGGCAGCCGCCCAGCAGCGCCTGCTGGTGCCAGATGCGATCGACCAGGGCCTGCGGGCCACTCAGCGAGCCGCCAAAGGCGGCGAAGTGCCCGCTCATGTACTTGGTCATGCTGTGGATGACCAGGTCCGCCGGCACCACGCCCTCGCGCAGCACGCCGGGTGGCGAGAAGGTGCTGTCGCAGACGCTGGTGGCGCCGTGCGCCTGGCAGGCGCGGCGGATGCCGTCGACATCGGCCACCCGCAGCTCCGGGTTGCTCAGCGTCTCGTAGTACACCAGCCGCGCACCGTCCTGCAGCAGCGGCCGCAGGGTGTCCGGTGCGGCGGGGTCGAACAACCGGGTCTTCACCCCCCAGCGGCCCAGCTCCTCCAGGAAGAACCGGGTGGTGTCGCCATACACGCGCGAGGAGACCGCCGCGGTGTCGCCGGGCGACAGCAGGGCCAGCAGCGTGGTGGTGATGGCCGACATGCCGGACGGGAAGATGAGGCTCGCTTCGGTGCCGACCAGGGTGGACACCTGGTTCTCGAGGTAGGCCACCGTCGGGTTGCCCCAGCGGGTGTAGTAGGCGCGCGGATGCACCGCATGCTCGGTGGCGGCGGCCACCCGGTGGTCGGGCATGCGGAACACGCTCGACTGGTAGATGGGCTGGACCACGGGGTCGTGCTCTGCCAGCACGTTGGGTTGCTTCAGCAGGCGGGTGGTGCGTTGCATGACAAGCTGTCCTCGGATGTTGGGTGTGCGGGCCGCATCCGGCCCTGCCGGTTCATTCGTATCGCAAGGCCTCGACCGGCACCAGGTTGGCCGCGTTGCGGGCCGGCAGGATGCCGAAGGTGATGCCGACCAGCGCCGAGAAGGCGCAGGCGCCGAATACCGCCCCCCAGGGCATGGTGGGCGAGGGGAAGTTGGGAATCAGCTGGGCGATGCCCAGGCTGAGCAGGAAGCCGACCGCGATGCCGATCAACCCGCCGGCCAGCGCCAGCAGCACCGCCTCGATCAGGAACTGCATCAGGATGAAGTGCGACGGCGCGCCCAGTGCCTTGGCGATGCCAATCTCGCGGGTGCGCTCGGTGACCGACACCAGCATGATGTTCATGATGCCGACGCCGCCCACCAGCAGCGACACGCCGACGATGCCGGCCACCACCAGGGTCACGATGGTCGAGATCTCGTTGAAGGACTTGGCCAGCGCGTCTGAGGACTCCACCACGAAATCGTCCGCCTGCCCCGGCTGCAGCTTGTGCAGCCGGCGCACCAGCAGGCGCACCTTCGCCTTGATGTTGTCAACCTCGGCCGGATCGTCAACGGCAAAGCTGATCCACAGGTCCGGCTCCACGCCGGCGCCGGTCACCGCCAGCGCGGTGCGGTAGGGCATGACCAGGTAGTTGTCCTGGCTCATGCCGAACATCTCGCCGCGCGGCTCCATGCTGCCCACCACCCGGAACCACTCGCCCGAGATCTGGATGAAGCGGCCCACCGGGTTGGCCGGCAGCTTCAGGTCGCGGCGCAGCTGCTCGCCCAGCACCACGACACGGCGCCGGCTGGCGTCGTCGCTGTCGGTCAGGAAGCGGCCGTGGCGCGGGTAGGTCTGCTGCACGTCCTGGTAGCGCGAGGTGGTGCCGAACATCTGCCCGGTGGCCACATGCGGGCCGTTGCGCACCTCGCCGCCGTAGCGCCCGCCCGCCAGCACCACCGGGGTGATGTGGCGGATGCCGTCGATGCGGTGGCGCAGCTGTTCCAGGTCGGTGGTCTTGAGGCGGTTCTCGCGGCCGCGCAGGGCCTCCTCCAGCGGGGTTTCGGCGCGCAGCGTCAGGGTGTTGCCGCCCAGGCCCTGGAATTCGCGTGAGAGCGACTGCGCCAGCCCCTGCACCAGGCCCACCACGCAGATGACCGAGGCCACGCCGATGATGATGCCCAGCATGGTGAGGAAGCTGCGCATCGGATGCGAGCGGATGCTGTCCAGCGCCGAGCGCAGGCACTCTTGCACCGCATACCAGGTGGAGCGCAACCGGTCGGGCGCGTCGTCCTCGGCCGGGACGGCGCCGGTGGCCGGCAGGCCGGCGGATGTGGCGCTCATCGGGCCGCCTCCGCGGCACCCGACGGCAGCTGGTGGCGGTCATCGACGATGTGGCCGTCCTGCAGGCGCACCACGCGGCGGCATTGCGCGGCAATGTCGGGCTCGTGCGTCACGATGACCAGCGTCAGCCCCTCGGCATGCAGCGCCTTGAGCAGGGCCATGATCTCGTCGGCCGTGCGGCTGTCGAGGTTGCCGGTGGGCTCGTCGGCCAGCAGCAGCTCGGGCCGGCCCACCAGCGCGCGGGCGATGGCCACCCGCTGCCGCTGCCCGCCGGACAGCTCGTTGGGCTTGTGGTTCAGGCGCGCGCCCAGCCCCACCCGCTGCAACGCCGCCTCGGCCCGGCGCCGCCGCTCGGCCGGCGCCACGCCACGGTAGATCAGCGGCTGCGCCACATTGGCCCAGGCCGGCACCCGCGGCACCAGGTGGAAGTTCTGGAACACGAAGCCGATCTTGCGGTTGCGCACCGCTGCCAGCTGGTCTTCGTCCAGCGCCGCCACCTCCTGCCCGTCGAGCCGGTAGCTGCCCTCGGTGGGCGTGTCCAGGCAGCCAAGGATGTTCATCAGGGTGGACTTGCCGGAGCCGGACGCCCCGGTCAGCGCGACCATCTCGTTGCGGCCGACCTGCAGCGCCAGCCGGTCCAGCGCGGCATAGGGCTCGTTGCCCAGCCAGTAGGTCTTGCTGATGTTGGACAGCTCGATCATGACCGGGCCGGCTCCTTCGGTTCGGCCTGCGATGCCGCAGGCGCCGGGGTAGGCGCAGGCGCCGAGCGGCTCGCCACCCGTTCGCCGTCGCGCAGGAAGCGCAGGGTCTTGGCCGGGCCGACGATCACCTGCTCGCCTTCGGCCAGGCCCTTGACGACCTCGATGTGCAGGTCGTCCGCCACGCCGGTCTCGACCGGGCGCTTGCTGGCGCGGCCATCCTTCATCACCAGCACGCTGGCCTTGGCCTGCGACTCGTCGCCGCCGCTGTGCTCGTAGACCACCGCCTGCACCGGCACCGCGAGGCGCTTCTGGCCATTGGCGGCCGCGGTGGAAATCTCGGCACGGCAGCTCATGCCGGGATGGAACAGCGAGCCGGCCGCCGCCTCCAGCCGCACCTTCACCGGGTAGTTCTTGCTCTGCCCGCTCACGCCCTGCGCCGGTGCGCCCTGCTGGCCGTTCTGCCGGGGCGCCAGCGCGATGCGGTCGACCTTGCCGGACAGCGACTTGTCCGGGAAGGCGGCCGGCACGATGCGCGCCTGCTGCCCGACCGCGATCTTGGCGATGTCGCTCTCGTCGATGTTGACTTCCGCATACAGGCTGCCGGTGTCGCCGATCACCATCAGGCTGGAGCCGGCGATGCTGGCGGCGCTCGGCACCGCAGTCTCGCCGGCCTTGACATAGACCGCGGTGACCTTGCCGTCCATCGGCGCACGGATCACCGTCTTGGCATGGCGCTCGCGCGCCTGCTGCAGCTCGGCCTCGGCCTGGCGCAGCGCCTCGCGGCTGGTCTGCAGCTCGACCTCGGCCACGTCCTTCTCGGTGACCAGCTCGTCGAACTTGATGGCCTCGACCATGCCTTGGGCACGCAGCGCCTCGTAGCGCCTCCACTTGGCCAGCGTCGACTCGCGCCGCACCTGCTGCCGCTGGATGTTCAGCGCCGCCTGGCGGCGGTTGGCCTCCAGCTGCGCCAGCTCGGCCAGCGAGGCTTCCGGGTCGAGCCGCAACAGCACCTGGCCGCGCTTGACCTGGTCGCCGTCCTCCACCAGGACCTCCTGCACCCGGCCGACGATCTCGGACACCAGGGTGACCTGGCTTTCATAGGTCAGCGAGCCGGAGGCCAGGATGGTGGGCGTCAGCACGCGGTGCACCGCGGCTTCGGCCTCCACCTCCTTGGCCGATTCGGCGCGGCTGATCTTGAAGGCGAGCCCGGCCGCCGCCAGCAGCGCCACGCCCACGAATACCAACTGCCTTTTGTTCATCGGGGCCTACAGCAGGATGAAGAGGGTCCACGCGCCGTAGACGGCGACCACCGGCGCCAGCGCGAAGGCACTGCTGAAGCCCGCGCCGCGACCGCTCCAGGCCTGCACCGCGCGCACGCCCAGCCACCACATCCACGGATGCAGCACGGTCAGCGTGGTCAGCAGGGTGTGCCACTCGCTGCTGCGCGGCACGTTGAACAGCAGCTCGTTCAGCGACAGCGGGTTGAGCCCTTCCATCGTGACCTGGCCGTTGTCGGTGAGCAGCAGCGGCAGCACCATGGCGACGCTGATCAGCACCGCCGGGAAGCTGCTCCACGCCGCCAGCGCCAGCCAGTGGCGGAAGGAATGCTGCACATTGGTGAGCTTGCCGGCCAGCGAGTAGTAGGCCGCCTCCAGCACCCGCAGCAGCGGCACGCCCAGGCCCAGCGAGGCGACGCTGGACCACAGCATCACCTCGCGGGTGAACAGCTGCGCCGCGTCGCGCTTGTCGGCCTCGGACATCTCGTCGAACTTCGGGTGGGCGCTGAGCATCTGCTCGGTCAGCCACGGGAAATCGACCACGCCGAAGTACCAGAGAAAGACCGCCACGCTGAGCGCCGCCGGCACCAGCAGCGCAAACCAGAAGCGGGGCTGGCGCTCGAGGGCGTCGAACGCCGCGGCGGGCTCGGTGAAGATGGCCCAGGCCAGCTGCAGGCTGTTCATCGGCCGCTGCGCGGCAGAACGATAGGTCGGGAGGTGAGAGGTGTCGCCTGCCTTCATGAGGTGCTCCTGCCCGGACCCAGCGAGGGGTCGGGTATTGGGTGGTGAGAGGCGACCCCGTTCAAGGGGTCGATGGAGAGGCCGGCCGGGGCCGACGGGGACGGCGCGTCGCCCGGCAGGGCGATGCCGCCGCGCAGCAGGGCCGGCACCAGGGCCGGCCTGTCGTTGCTGGAGAGGAAGATGCCGCCGAACTCGCGGTTGACGCGCGCGTACTCCGGGTCCTGCAGCATCACCTGGTGCGCCTTGCCGACGTTCCAGAACGGAATGTCCGGCCGCAGGTGATGCACCAGGTGCAGGTGCTCGCTGTGCAGGCTGAAGAACCACGCCTCCAGCCGGTGGCTGAAGCGGTTGCGCGCGCCGTGCAGGATGGTGCCGGGATTGCCCTGGCCCAGCAGCGGGTAGTGCTCGGCGATCTCGATGAAGCGGCCGATCACCAGGAAGCTGGTCAGGAAGGGCACCACCCAGTACAGCAGCAGCAGGCTCCAGCCGTCGACCTGGTCCACCGCGAGCAGGATGGCGCCCCACAGCAGCGCCATGCTGGCGAATTCGGTCTTGTGCCTGAGCAGCATGGCCGAGCGGTGCCGCACCAGGTAGGCCAGGTAGGCCGGCGCCCGCAGCAGCAGCGCCGTGGCCAGCACCTCGCGCCAGAAGAAGCGCGAGCGGGTCATGCCGTGGTACAGGCCGTCCTCGATGTAGAGCCGGTAGTCGGGGTCCAGCCGCTCGTCGCCCAGGTGGCCGTGGTGGTAGATCACGTGCGACTGCCGGTAGGGCGCGAAGGCCTGCAGGATCAGGTAGCCCGACAGCTGGCTGCCCAGCAGCCGGTTCAGCCAGCGGTGCCGCGCGGCCCGGCCGTGGGCCGCATCGTGGAGGATGGAGGCCAGGGCGCGCTGGCGCGCGCCGATCACCAGCACGGCCAGCGGGTACAGCCAGTTCACCAGCTGCCCGGCGGCCACGGCCAGTGCGATCACCAGGTAGTCGGCCAGCACCGCCAGCAGGCCGTGCCAGTTGTCGCTTTGCGAGAGCACCTTCAGTTGCGCCAGGATCTGCGGCGAGAACGCGTGGTTGGCCAGCCGGCGGCGGGCCGCCATCGGCACGCTGGCGGAGGCCGGCAGCGGCACCGAGCGCCGGCGCCGGCGCAGGGCCGGCAGCGAAACCGCCGCCAGGCCCGGCGACAGCGCCGGAGCGAAGCACCTCCACACCAGCGGGTAAGGGCGCAGGCCCGTCGGCGCCTGGAAGCTCGAACTGCACCGGAACATGTGGATGTCCTCGTTGCCCGCGCTAGACCGCGGGTGCGTTGAAGAAGGTCTCCCGCCGGATGATCTTGTCGTCCTGGAAGAAGTAGGTGTCGCAGAAGCGCACGCTGAGCGCCCGCCCCTGCCGGTCCACGCCACGGAAGGAGCCGGTCGCGCTGCAGGCGCCGCCCTCGGGGCCGTAGAAGACCGACTCGACGACGTGCTGGCCTGCGCCGATGACACGCACCTCCCGATAGAACCTGAGCAGCTCCGGCAGCCCCCTGATCGGCGCATAGCCGGGCCGCTGGTACTCCACATCGGCATGAAAGGACTCGTCCAGCCGAGACCAAGCGCATGCGTCGATGTTGCGGAACAACTGCAAGACCTTGTCCTTCAACTCTTTGCTCATCGATCTGCCCCTTCCAAGACTGTCAAGCTCGGCCGGCCGCCAGGCGGCCGGCGCCCATTCACCGCAAGCTGCGCAGCGGCTTGCAGGCAAAACCGCCCAAGGCGACCAGCAGGCCCAGCCCGCCGGCCAGCACGAACAGCAAGGCGATCTCGTTGCCCTGCTGCACCCCCAGCCACGGCGCCACCGCCTGCGCCCAGCCGCCCTCGGCGAGGGCCGGCTTCAGCACGGCTTCGGCCAGCGACGCGGCCGTGAGGGTCACCACCGAGGTGCCGGCCGCCGCCAGCGTGCCCACCAGCACCAGCACGCTGCCGTGGCGGGTGGCCGGCACCTTGCCCATCCACAGCGCATAGCTGCAGCTGGCGACGATGGCGCCGGCCGCGCAGGCCACGAACTCGAGCACCCCATAGGCCACCACCCCGTCCACCAGGCCGAAGGCTGCGATGCAGGCGGCCAGCACCGTGTCGCACAGCAGGATCACGCCGATGCGGTGGCGCGGGTTGTCGAGCAGGGCCATCAGCAGGCTGCCGGTGAGCGCGCCGGCCGCACCCGCCGTCAGCACCCCGCCCAGCGATTGGACCGAGTGGTTGGACAGGATCAGCGGCATGGCCATGACCGAGGCGAGGGCCAGCATCACCGTCTGTGCCACCGAATACAGCAGCAGGCAGCTCAGCGCGGGCGAGCCGGCGAAGAAGCGCCGGGTGTCGGCCAGGTTGCGGAAGGAATCGCGCACCGCCGCCTTCAGGCCGCTCGCCGCGCCGCGCTCCTGCTGCGGCACGCGGGCCAGCGCAAATGCGCGCCAGATGAAGGTGGAGCCGACCACAAAGGCCGCCAGGTCCAGCAACATCAACCCTGGCAGGCCGAGCACCGCGAGCAGCGCGCCGGCCAGCGTCGGCGCGACGATGCCCAGCGTGGTGGTGCTGATGCCCATGGTGCCGGTGGCGCGCGTCAGCTGGTCTTCGCGCAACAGGCCCGCCACCGAGGCCTGGTAGGCCGGCTCCTGGAAGGCGTTGGTCACCGAGGCCACCGCGGCGAAGGCATACAGGTGCACCACCTGCAACTGGCCACGCCACAGCAGGTAGATCATCAGCAGCGTCATGCAGGCGGCCACGCAGTCGGCCACCACGATCACGCGGCGGCGCTCCAGACGGTCCACCAGGCTGGCGGCCACCGGCATCACCAGCACCGTGGGCAGCAGGCTGGCCACCAGCGAGCCGGCAAAGCTCAACACCGAGCCGGTGTGCTGGTAGATCCAGACACCCAGCGCGAACTGCACCAGGTGGGTGCCCAGCGAGGTGATGCTCTCGCCCACCCACAGCAGCCAGAACGGCCGCCCCAGGCCGGCCAGCGGCGGCTCGGCGAGCGGCACCGGCGCACCGGGGTCCACGCCCGCCACCGCGGCCGCCTCGTACATGCCGCCCGGCGCTGCGGGCGCTCCTTGCCTTGCTTCCAACATGAATCCTTCTTTCGCCGTGCCTCAGGTGCCCTGCGCGGCTTCCCGGCCGGGCAGCTGCGGGTCGTGGGCGGGCGCTTGATCGGTGCCCAGGTCGGGCGAGTTGGTCTTGATGAAGAACTCGCGCTCGGTCTCGCTCAGGCCGGGGTGCAGGAAGTCGAACAGCAGCACCACCCGGGGCGTGTCGCTGTCGTTCCAGGCCTCGTGCTGGTAGGAGGTGTCGAAGAACAGGAACTCGCCCTCCTTCCACTGCCGTGTCTCGCGGCCCACGCGCAGGCCGCAGTCGGGCGGGATCTGCAGGCCCAGGTGGGCCGTCACCCAGGTGTTGGACTCGTCGCAGTGCGGCAGGATGCGGCTGTGCGGCTGCAGGATCGAGAAGTGCGCCTCGCGGAAGCAGGGAAAGCCCGGCACCTGGCGCAGCGCGGCCAGCGTGGCGGGGCACTGGCGCTCGGCTTCCTCCACCACCTGGTCGTCACGCACCAGCCAGAACACGTTCCACTGCCCGTCCACCGCGCCGGGGTAGGCATAGGGATCGAGCCGCGGCTGGCGGCACACCCGCAGCGCCTCCTCGCGGATGGCCTCGTAGGCTTGCTCGAAGGCCGCTGCCCAGGCGAATCCGGCCCGCTCGTGCCAGGCCGGCGAGGGCAGGTCGGCCAGCAGCGTGCCGCGGCGCATCTGGAAGGGGTTGGCGCTGAGCACGCCCTGTGCCGCGGCCAGGCTGTCGGCCAGCCGCTGCGTGGCGGCCTCGCCGTCGCGCAGGCGCAGGCGCTGCAGCTCCTGCCGCTTCAAGGCCTCGTGGTGGCCCACCTGGGCGGCCACCATGCGCACCTGCAGCAGGCACAGCAGGCTCGACAGCAAGCCGAGCAGCCCCACCACGATGCCGGGCGTGCGCACCAGCCAGGCCGCCGCACCGGCCGCCGACAGCGCGCCGGTGGCCACCAGCGCCACCGGCGCCAGCTGCAGCAGCGGACGCAGCTGGTACTTCAGCAGGCCGGGCCAGGGCAGCAGGTGCAGGCAGAAGGCGGCTTCGCAGAGGCTGCCCCACACCTTGACCATGAAGGCCGCGACCAGGGCGGCGGCCAGCCAGGCCGGCACGGCCTGCAGCCAGGCGCCGTCGCCCGCCGCCGGACGCGCCAGCACGCCGGCCAGCAACAGGCAGCCGAACACGCCGGCTTGCAGGCCGAGCAGCGCAGAGAAGGTCTTGTACCCGCGGGCACCGTAGAAAGCTTGCATGTTCGTCAGCTCCGTTCTGCCATCGCACCCGCCTGCAGGCCGCTCAGCCACCAGGCGGACAGCACCTCGACATGGGGGGACTTGAGCACCGTCATGTGATTGCCCGGCCCGTGCCAGTAGCTGGCCGCCGGCGCCCAGCGGCGCCAGCCAGCCAGCTCCTCGCGGTGGCGGCGCTGGTTGGCCAGCACGTCCTGGCGGTCGTCCTGCACCAGCACCAGGCGCACCGGCCCGTCATACGGCCCGCGCGGCCGGTAGCGGGTGCGCAGCGCGGCCGCGAAGGTGCGTGCCGGCCCGCGCAGCGCGTCGGCGGTGGACCGCCGGGGCAGCAGGCCCACCCGCACCATGCGGGCGTGCAGCAGGCGCAGGCGCTCTTCGTCCTCCAGCACCTGCAGCTCGGCGCGACCGAGGCCCAGCGGCTTCTCGGCCGCCATCTCCATCACCCGCACCATCTCCAGCAGCGCGCCGGCGCCGTCGTATTCCTGGCCCACCGTGCCCTGGCCCTCCGGCACCTCGCTGTCGACGATGGTCAGCGACGCCACCGGCCGCCCCGCCGCCTGCAGCCGCTGGGCCATCTCGAAGGCCACCCAGCCGCCGAAGGAATGCCCCAGCAGGTGCAGCGGGCCGCTCGGCCGCAGCCGCTCCACCGCGCGCAGGCAGCAGGCCGCCGCGGCCTCGACGGTGGCATGCGGCACCAGCAGGCCGTCCAGGCCGCGCGGCTGCAGACCGTGCACCGGCCAGGCGTCGCCCAGCGCGCCAGCCAGGAAGGCGAAACCGGCCACGTTGTCACCCGCCCCCGGGATGCAGAACAGCGGCGCATGGCCGCGACGGCCGGTGTGCACCGTCAGGGCCGGCGAATAGGCCGCCTCGGGCAGGGCCTGCGGCGGCCGCCCGCCGGCCGGCAGGGCCGCTGCCAGGG
Organism: Eleftheria terrae; assembly: GCF_030419005.1. NCBI lineage: Bacteria > Pseudomonadati > Pseudomonadota > Betaproteobacteria > Burkholderiales > Eleftheria > Eleftheria terrae. The sequence goes on along the minus strand of NZ_CP106952.1, from coordinate 724,246 downwards.
CCCGGCCCAGGGCCGCCAGGTGCGGCGGCTGCATCATCGTGAAATGGCTGCCCGGCACGGCGACGAGGTGCAGCTGCGCCTCGCGCAGCACCCGGGTCCAGCCGAGGGCCGGCGCCTCGGCCAGCGCGGGCGGCAGGTCGCTGCGATCCTCGGCGGCGAACAGGTGCACCTGCAGCGGCAGCGGCTCGACGCTGTAGCCGGCCAGCGCCTGCTGGTGCGCCGCCAGGCGCTCCAGGTGGTGCCGCGCCTCGGCGGCACCGCGGCCGGCCAGGTAGGGCGGCAGCACGCCCAGTTCCTCGCAGTGGTGCAGCAGCTGCTCGAACGGCAGCGGCTCGGCCTGCGCCTGCAGGCGCTCCAGGGCCTGCAGGCGCGCCGGGTCGCGGGCGCCCGGCTCCTCGCGGCAACGCTCCAGCAGCTCTTGCTGCAGTGAGGCGGCAGCGAACGGGCGGCGGCGCACTTCGGCGGCCTCCAGCGCGGGGCAGTGGCTGTCGATCAACCCGAGGAACTCGACGGCCTGGTCGTCGCCGATCAGCTGGGCCGCCATCTCGTAGGCCAGCACGCCGCCGAAGGACCAGCCGGCGATGCGGTAGGGGCCGCTCGGCTGCACCTCGCGCATCAGCCGCACCAGGCGGGCGGCCATGCCCTCGAGGGTGTGCAGCGGCGCCTCGCCGGGCGCCACGGCCGGCAGCGCATGGATGGGGATGGCCGCATCCACATGCTCGGCCAGCGCCGACGCATAGAGCGCCAGGCCGTGCACCTCGTGCACCAGGAACAGCGGCCGCTCGGTGCCGCCGGCACGCACCGCCACGCTGCGCGCGGTGGCCGCCGGCTGCCGGCCCGCGTTGGCCAGGTGGCCCGCCAGCGCGGCCAGGCTGGGATGTTGGAAGACGTCGTTCACGGTGAGATGGAACCCGTTGTGTTGCAGCAGGCTGATGAGCCTGAGGCTCAGCAGGGAATGCCCGCCGAGGTCGAAGAAGTTGTCATGCCGGCCGATGCGTGGCTGCTGCAGCAGCCCGGCCCACAGGCCCGCCAGCGCCTGCTCCAGCTCGCCCTGCGGCGCCTCGTAGGCCTGCCTCACATAGGCCTCGCCCTCCGGCGCCGGCAGCGCACGCCGGTCCAGCTTGCCGTTGGGCGTCTGCGGCAGCACCGCCAGCGCCACATACGCCGCCGGCACCATGTACGCCGGCAGCGCCGCCGCCACATGCTCCCGCAGCACCTGCGCCGCCACCGCCTGCGACCCCGCCGCCGTGTGGTACGCCACCAGCCGCCGCTCCCCGGGACTGTCCTCGCGCGCCACCACCACCGCCTGCTTCACGCCCGGGTGCTGCGCCAGCCGCGCCTCGATCTCCCCCAGCTCGATGCGGTAGCCCCGCAGCTTCACCTGGTGGTCGTTGCGCCCCAGGAACTCCAGCACCCCGTCCGCACGCCAGCGCACCAGGTCCCCGGTGCGGTACAGCCTCGCCCCGGCCACGCCGCCGAAGCGGTCCGCCACGAAGCGCTCCTGCGTCAGCTCTTCCCGGCCCCAGTAGCCCTGCGCCACGCCGTCGCCGCCGATGTACAGCTCGCCGCTGGCACCCCGCGGCACCGGCTCGCCCTGCCCGTCCAGCACATACACCTGCGTGTTCGCCAGCGGCCGCCCGATGGCCTCGTGCACCCCGCCCTCGCCGCCAGCCTGCACCCGCTGCGCGGTCGACCAGATCGTCGTCTCCGTCGGCCCGTACACGTTCCACAGCTGCCCCACCCGCGCCAGCAGCCGCTGCGCCAGGGCCCGCTCCAGCGCCTCGCCGCCGCACAGCGCCTTCAACCCCGCCGACCCGCTCCAGCCGCTGTCCAGCAGCAGCCGCCAGGTCGCCGGCGTCGCCTGCATCAGCGTCACCCCGGCCTGCTCCACCACCTCGGCCAGCGCCTGCGCGTCGCCCGCCTGCGCGCTGTCCAGCACCACGCAGCGCCCCCCGCTCACCAGCGGCAGGTACAGCTCCAGCGCCGCGATGTCGAAGGCCAGCGTCGTCAGCGCCAGCACCCGGTCCTGCTGCTGCACCTGCAGCGCCTCGCGCATCGACCACAGCAGGTTCACCACCCCGCGGTGGCGCACCATCACGCCCTTGGGCCGCCCGGTGGAGCCGGAGGTGTAGATCACGTAGGCCAGCGCCTCGGGCTCCAGCGGCCCGGCCACCAGCACCGGCGCTTCGGCCCAGCGCCCGGCATCCCCCTGCAGGTCCAGCACCGTCGCGTCCTGCGGCAGCACCGCCTGCACCTGCCGCCTCAGCCCCTCGGCCACCGTGGCCTGCGTCAGCAGCACCCGCGGCCGGCTGTCCTCGCACATCCACTGCAGCCGCTCGGCCGGGTAGGCCGGGTCCAGCGGCACATAGGCCGCCCCGGCCTTCAGCACCGCCAGCAGCCCCACCACCATCTCCACGCCCCGCTCCACGCAGATCGCCACCCGCTCGCCCGCCTGCACGCCCAGCCGCCGCAGCTGCGTGGCCAGCCGGCCCGACTGCTCGTCCAGCGCCGCGTAGCTCAGCGATCGGCTGCCGTGCACCAGCGCCACCGACTGCGGCGTGCGCCGCGCCTGCGCCTCGATGAGGCCGTGCAGGCTCTGCTGCCTCGGATAGGCCGCCTGCGTCTGGTTCCACTCCTGCAGCAGCTGTCGCCGCTCGGCGGCCGGCAGCAGCGGCAGCCGGTCCACCGTGCAGGCCTCGTCGGCCACCATGGCCTGCAGCAGGCAGGCCAGGCGTTCGGCCAGCGCCTGGATGCTGGCGGCGTCGAACAAGGCGGTGGCGTACTCGATCACGCCGTGGATGCCGCCGTCGGCCGTCTCGGCCAGGTCCAGCGTCAGGTCGAAGGCCGTGCTGGCGCTGGCGTTGCCGAGCAGCTGCACCGCCAGGCCGGGCAGTGCCGGGCTGTCGATGCCGCCGCTGCCCTGCTCGGCGGCCTGCCAGTTGAAGGACACCTGGAAGACCGGGCTGTGCGCCAGGCTGCGCGGCGGCCGCAGGGCCTCCACCACCTGGTCGAAGGGCAGGTCCTGGTGCTGCTGCGCCTGCAGCGTGCGGGCCTGGGCCTGCTGCAGCAGCGCGCCGACCGTGGGTGCACCGGACAGGTCCAGCCGCAGCGCCAGGGTGTTGACGAAAAAGCCGATCAGCGGCTCCAGCTCGGCCCGGCCACGGTTGGCCACCGGGGTGCCGATGACCACCTCCGACTGCCCTGACCAACGGCTCAGCAGCACCGCATAGGCAGCCAGCATGGTGCTGAACAGCGTGGCGCCCTGGCGCCGGGCCAGTTGCCGCAGCGCCTGCGTGAGCGGTGCGTCGAGGGCCAGCGGCAGCTGGGCGCCACGGTGGTCCTGCAGCGCGGGGCGCGGCCGGTCGGTGGGCAGCTCCAGCAAGGCCGGGGCACCTTGCAGCGCCTGCCGCCAGTAAGCCAGCTGCTCCTGCTGCACCGCTCCACCCAGCCAGCGCCGCTGCCATTGCGCGTAGTCGGCGTACTGGATCGGCAGGGCCGCCAGCGGGTCCCCCTCGCCGCGCGCATACGCCCCGTACAGCGCCGACAGCTCGTGCAGCAGCACCCCCATCGACCAGCCGTCGGTGACGATGTGGTGCAGCGTCAACATCAGCACATGCACCTGCCCGCCCAGCTTCACCAGCCGGCCCCGCACCAGCGGCCCGCGCTCCAGCTCGAAGTCCTGCTGCGCTTCTTCCTGCGCCAGCGCTTGCACCGCGTGGGGGGCCTCGCTCAGGTCGTGCTCGCGCAGCGGCCAGCCCCGGTCCTCGGCCTCCACCACCTGCACCGGCTGCCCGTCCGCCCCCGCCACGAAGCGCGTGCGCAGTGCCGCATGCCGCGCCACGATGCGGTCCAGCGCCCGCCGCAGCGCCCCGCGATCCAGCTCGCCTTCCAGCCTCAAGGCCAGCGGCAGGTGGTAGGCCCGGCTCGCCCCTTCCATCTGCGCCAGGAACCACAGCCGCTGCTGCGCAAACGACAGCGCCACCGGCCCGCCTGCTTGCGCCGCCCCGGCCTCGATCGGCGGCAGCTCGCTGCGCACCGCGCCCTGCACCGCCTGCGCCAGCGCCGCCGGCGTGGCTCGGCGAAACAGCTCGTCCAGCCCCAGCTCCACCGACAGCGCCAGCCGCACCCGCGACAGCAGCCGCACCGCCAGCAGCGAATGCCCGCCCAGCTCGAAGAAGTGGTCGTGCCGCCCCACCCGCTCCAGCTTCAGCAGCTCGGCCCACAGGCCCGCCAGCGTCGCCTCCACCTCGCCGACCGGCGCCTCGTAGCGGCGCGACACATAGGCCGCGCCCTCGGGCTGCGGCAGCGCACGGCGGTCGAGCTTGCCGTTGGGCGTCAGCGGCAGCTCCGGCAGCACCACATAGGCCGCCGGCACCATGTACTCGGGCAGCTGGGCGGCCAGGTGCTGCTTCAGCGCTTCGGCGCTGGCCTCGCTGCTCAAGGTCACATAGGCCACCAGCCGCTTGTCGCCCGGCTGGTCCTCCCGCGCCAGCACCACCGCCTCGCGCACCGCGCCGTGCTGCAGCAGCCGCGCCTCGATCTCCCCCAGCTCGATGCGGAAGCCCCTCAGCTTCACCTGGTGGTCGTTGCGCCCCAGGAACTCCAGCGTCCCGTCCGCCAGCCACCGGCCCAGGTCGCCCGTCTTGTACATCCGCGCTTGCGGATCGTCGACGAACGGGTCCTTCACGAAGCGCTCGGCCGTCAGCTCCGGCCGGTTCAGGTAGCCCCGCGCCAGCTGCGCGCCGCCAATGTGGATCTCGCCCGCTACGCCCACTGGCACCGGCCGGCCTTGCCCATCCAGCAGGTAGATGCGCGTGTTGGCGATCGGCCGGCCGATCGGCACGCTGTGCTGCAGCGGGCCTCCGCACCGGTGCATCGTCGCGCACACCGTGGTCTCGCTCGGCCCGTAGGCATTGATCACCCGCCGGCCCTCGCCCCAGCGCTGCACCAGCGCGGGCGACGCCGCCTCGCCCGCCAGCACCAGCGTGCTCACCGGTGCCAGCGTCGCCGTGGCCGGCAGCCCTGCCAGCACCGCCGGCGGCAGCGTCACATGGCTGATGCCGCCCTGCTGCAGCGCCTGCAGCAGCGCCTCGCCCGCCAGCACCGTGCCCGGCGGCGCAAAGTGCAGGCTGGCCCCTTGGCTCAGGCTCGTGACCAGCTCCCAGGCAAAGGCATCGAAGCTGAAGGAGGCGAACTGCAGCACCCGGCTGTCCGCCCCGATGTCCAGGCCGGCGATGTGCGCCAGGTTGCAGGTGCCGCGGTGCTCGATGGCCACCCCCTTGGGCAGCCCGGTCGAGCCGGAGGTGTAGACCACATAGGCCAGGTGATGCGGCTGCAGGCCCACCGTTTCGCGCGGCAGGTTGTCGGCGGGCTCGCCCTGCCATTGGCCTCGGTCGGCGTCGAGAGCCAGCAGCGTGGCGCCGGGCGCCCCCTGCTTGAGCACCCGGGCCACCGTGTCCGGCAGGCCGCACTGCCACAGCAGCACCACCGGCGCGCTGTCCTGCAGCATGTGCTGCAGCCGTTGCGGCGGGTAGCTCGCGTCCAGCGGCACATAGGCGCCACCGGCCTTCAGCACCGCCAGCACCGCCACCGCCATCTGCGGCCCGCGCGGCAGGCAGAGGCCCACCCGCGCATCCGGCAGCACGCCCAGCTGCCGCAGCCGCCGCGCCAGCCGGTTGGCCTCCGCATTCATCTCTGCATAGCTCAGCACCTGGTCGCCCTGCACCAGCGCCGGTGCATCCGGCGTGCGTGCCACGCGAGATTCGATCAGCTCGTGCAGGCAGCGGTCGTGCGGCACCGGCACCGCCGTGCGGTTCCAGTCGACCAGCAGCGCCTGCCGCTCAGCCGCGGGCAGCACATCGAGCTGCGACAGCGGCGTGGCCGGCGCCTGCTCCAGCGCGGCCACCAGGCTGCCGAGTGCGGCCTGCATCTGCTCGCACAGGCGCTGCGGCTCATGCGGCAGGCGGACCTGCACCGTCAGCTCGAAGCCCAGCGTGCCGAAGTCGTCCACCGACAGCGTGAGCGGATAGTGGGTGCGCTCCTCGCCGCCGAGGAAACCCACACCCGCCCAGGCCTGCTCGGCCGCTGCCTCGCCAGCCGCCGGCTCGACGGCGCCATGGCGGTAGTTGAGCAGCGTCGTGAACAGCGGTGCCGGCGCCGCGATGCCGCTGCAGCGCTGCGCCAGGGCCAGCGGCGCATGCTCGTGACGCAGCAGCTGCGTCAGCAACGCATGGGTGCGGCGGGCGGCGTCGGCTGCGCCCGCCTCGCCCAGCGACAGGCGCAGCGGCAGGGTGTTGATGAACATGCCCAGGCCCTGGCCTGACCCTGCCGCGCCCTGCAGCCGGCCGAACAGCACGGTGCCAAAGACCACGTCGTCGCGGCCCGACAGGCGGCCCAGCACCAGCGCCCAGGCCAGGTGGCACAGGCTCGCGGCACTGCAGCCCAGCTGCCGGGCCGCGGCCCGCAGGCGCAGCGCCAGCCCGCCGTCCAGCGGCAACCGGCCCTGGGCCAGCGTATCGGCTGCGCCCGGCAGCTCGCCCAGGTCGAAGGGCGCGGTGGGCTCCGACACGCCCTGCAGCATCTGCCGGAAGAAGGCCTCGTGCTCCTCGGTCGGGACGCCCTGGCGGGCCTGCACGACAAAATCGCGGAACGGCACCGGCGCCGGCAGCTCGGCCGTACAGCCGAGCAGGTGGGCCTGGATCTCCTGCTGCACCACCTCCAGCGTGGTGTGGTCGCCCAGCAGGTGGTGCTCCAGCATCAGCAGCAGCCAGCGGTCGTGCGCCGGGTCGGCCGCCACCACCAGCTCCATCATCGGGGCGCGCCGCAGGTCGATGCGGTGGCGGCGCGGATCGAAGCGCGCCTGCAGCTGGGCCAGCACGTCCCCGCCGGCGGCGTCCAGCGCCACCTCGGCCACCCGCAGCGGCGCCCGCCGCCACACCACCTGCACCGGCTCGGGCAGCCCGTCCCACAGCACGGCGGTCCGCAGGATGTCGTGGCGGTCCACCACCCATTGCAGGGCGGTGAGGAAACGGTCGAGCCGCTCGCGCCGGTCGAAGCTGAAGGCCACCGGCGTCAGGTAGACATCGCCTTCGCCATCCATCAGGTGGTGGAAGAGGATGCCTTCCTGCAGCGGCGCCAGGGGGTAGATGTCCTGCACATTGGCGGCGCCGCCGGGCACCGCCGCCACCACGCGGGCGATCTCGGCTGGCGACAGGGCCACCAGGTCGAGCATCTCCGGGACGATCTCGCTGCAGTGCGCAGGAATGCGCGCGGCCGCCACCGGCGCAGGCGCCTGCCCGCGGGCCACCACCGCGGCCAGGCCGGCCACGGTGGGCGCGGTGAACAGGGTGCGCACGTCGGTCTGCAGGCCGACGCGGCGCAGCCGCTCCACCAGGCTGATGGCCAGCAGCGAATGGCCGCCCAGGCGGAAGAAGTCGTCATGCCGGCCGACCCGCTCGACCTTGAGCACCTCGGCCCACAGCCGGGCGAGCGTGTCTTCCAGCGGGCTGGCCGGGGCCTCGTGCTCCCCACTGGCGTAGGCATCGGCCCCGGGCTCGGGCAGGGCCTTGCGGTCGAGCTTGCCGCTCGGGCCGAGCGGCAGCGCCGGCAGCGCCACGAAGGCCGCCGGCACCATGTACTCGGGCAGGCTTGCCGCCAGGTGGGCCTGCAGCTCCGCGGCCGCGGGCGCCACGGACGAGGCGGCGGTGTAGTACGCCACCAGCCCCATGTCGCCGCGGCGGTCCGGCCGCGCCAGCACCACCGCCTCGCCCACGCCGGGGTGCTGCAGCAGCCGGGCCTCGACCTCGCCGGGCTCGATGCGGAAGCCGCGGATCTTGACCTGCTCGTCGTTGCGGCCGAGGAACTCCAGCAGGCCGTCGGCCCGCCAGCGGCCCAGGTCGCCGGTGCGGTACATGCGGGCGCCGGCGTCCGCGCTGTAGGGGTCCTGCACGAAGCGCTCGGCGGTGAGCGCGGCGCGCCCCAGGTAGCCGCGCGCCACCTGGGCCCCGCCCACATGGATCTCGCCCGCCACGCCCACCGGCACCGGCCGGCCGCGGCCGTCGAGCAGGTAGAGCCGGTTGTTGGCGAGCGGCCGGCCGATGGCCAGCGGCGCAGGGCCGCCCGGCTCGGGCTCGTGGGCGCAGACGATCATCGTCGTCTCGGTCGGGCCGTAGGCGTTCAGCAGTCGCGGCCGGTGGCCGGCGCGCTCCAGCCAGCGCTGCAGGGCCCGCGGCTCGACCGCCTCGCCGGCGATGATGACCAGCCGCACGCAGGGCGGCAGCGCCTGCGCCGGGTCCTCGCTCATCTGCTGCCAGAAGCGGGTCGGCAGGTCGAGCACCGTCACCCGGTGCGCCTCGCACAGCTGCCAGAACTGCGGCGCGTCGGCCAGCCAGGCGTCGGTGCGCAGCAGCAGGGTGGCGCCGGACAGCAGGGCACCGAAGATCTCCTCGGCCGAGGCGTCGAAGCTCAGCGAGGCGAACTGCAGCAGCCGGTCGTGCGGCCCCAGCCCGCAGCGCGCGGCCAGCGCGGTGATGTAGTTGCAGACGTTGCGGTGCTCCACCATCACGCCCTTGGGCGCACCGGTGGAGCCGGAGGTGTACATCACATAGGCCAGGTCGGACGGCCGGGCGCGCACGGCGCAGCGGGCCGCGTCAGCCGCCGGCCAGCCGCCTGCCTGCAGGTCGACCACCACCGCGCCCGCCTGGCCGCGGGCCAGCGCGTCGCGCAGCTGGCGGTCCATGGCCGGCGGCAGCGTGGCGGCCAGCAGCATCGCGGCCGGCCGGGCGTCTTCCAGCATGTAGGCCAGGCGCTGCGGCGGATAGGCCGGGTCCAGCGGCACGTAGGCCGCGCCGGCCTTCAGGGTGGCCAGCACCGCCACCACCATCTCGACATTGCGTTCGGCGCACACCGCCACCAGGGCCCGCGGGCCCACACCGAGCCGGCCCAGGTGGGCGGCCAGCGCATCGGCCCGGGCGTCCAGCTCGCGGTAGCTCAGCTGCCGCCCCTCGTGCACCAGCGCGACCGCCTCCGGCGTGCGGGCCGCCTGGGCCTCGAACAGCTCGTGCACGCACTGCGGCGGCCACGGCATGGCGGCGTCCGCATTCCAGCCGTGCAGCAGCCGGTGGCGTTCGTCGGCCGGCAGCACGTCCAGCTCGGCTGCCGGGGTCGCGGGCGCCTGGGCAAGGGTGTCGACCAGGCGGCCCACCGCCGCCTGCAGCAGCGCGCAGACCCGCTCGGGATCGCAGCCGACCGGCAACTGGGCGGTCAGGCCAAAGCCCTCGCCCAGGTCGTCCACGTCCACGGTGAAGGGATAGTTGCTGCGTTCCTCGCCGCCGAGGAATTCGATGCCGCCCGACGCCTGGCGCTCAGCCTCCACCCCGGCCTCCACCACGCTGTGCCGGTAGTTCAGCAAGGCGCTGAACAGCGGCGCCGGGGCCGCCACGCCGCTGCAGCGCTGGGCCAGCGCCAGCGGCGCATGCTCGTGCCGCATCAGCTCGGCCAGCAGGCGCTGGGTGGTGCGCACGGTGGCGTCAACAGCCGCCTCGCCCAGGCGGATGCGGATGGGCAGGGTGTTGATGAACAGGCCCAGCATGCGGTCGGCCTCCCCGCTGGCGCTGAGGCGGCCGAGCAGCAGGGTGCCGAACACCACGTCGTCGCGGCCCGACAGGCGGGCCAGCACCAGCGCATAGGCCACATGGAACAGCGCCGCCGGGCTGGCGCCCAGCGCCCGGGCCTGCTCGCGCAGCCGGGCTGCCAGCGTGGCGTCCAGCAGCTGGCGGGCCTGCACGATGCCCAGGCCGTCGCCCAGCACGTCGGTGAGCCCGTAGGGTGCGGTCGGGCTGTCGACGTCGCCCAGCATCTCGCGGAAGAAGCGCTCGTGCTCGGCCTCGCTCATGCCCAGCCGGGCCTGGGCGACGAAGTTGCGGAAGGGCAGCGGCGCGGGCAGCCGGTCGGCCTCGCCCTGCAGGCAGGCCTGGATCTCGCGCTGCATCACGTCCAGCGTGCCGTGGTCGCCCAGCAGGTGGTGCTCGATCAGCAGCAGCAGCCAGCGCCCGTGGGCCGGGTCGTGCGCCACCAGCACCTTCATCAGCGGCGCACGGCGGATGTCCAGGCGCATGCGCCGGGGGTCGAAGCGCTGCAGCAGCTGGGTGGCTGCATCGGCGCCGGCCGGGTCGATCTCGACCTCCTCCACCTCCAGCGGTGCATCGCGCCAGACCACCTGCACCGGCTCGGGCAGGCGCTCCCACCACACCGCCGTGCGCAGGATGTCGTGCCGCGCGATGACCTGCCGCAGGGCCTGCAGGTAGCGGTCGAGCTGGGCCCGGCTGTCGAAGGCGTACTGGGCGTTGAGCAGGTAGGGGTCGCCCCGCTCCGACATCAGGTAGTGGAACAGGATGCCCTGCTGCAGCGGGGCCAGCGGGTAGATGTCCTGCACATTGGCGGCACCGCCCGGCACGCTGGACACCACCGCCTCGATGGCGGCCGGCGTCAGCTGCACCAGCGCCAGCATGTCCGGGGTGATGTCCTGGGCGCCCGCCGGGATGCGGTTGGGCGGCACCACCACCGGCCGCCCTTGCTCGCCAAGCGCGGCGGCCAGGGCCGCCAGCGTGGGGCTGGCGAACAGCAGGCGCACGTCGGCGTGCAGGCCCTCGCGCCGCATGCGCTCGACCAGGCTCACCGCCAGCAGCGAATGGCCGCCCAGCTCGAAGAAGTTGTCATGCCGGCCCACCCGCTCCAGCTGCAGCAGCTCGCACCAGAGGCGGGCCAGGCGGGTTTCCACCTCGCCCACCGGCGGGTCGTCGGCGCGCACGCCCCAGGCCTGCGGCTCGGGCACCGGCAGCGCCTGGCGGTCCACCTTGCCGCCGGCCGACAGCGGCAGCGCCGGCAGCGCGACGTAGGCGGCCGGCACCATGTAGTCCGGCAGCGTGTCTTGCAGGGCGGCACGCAGCTGCTGCGGCGCCACCGCTTCGCCAGCGGCGGTGTAGTAGGCCACCAGCCGCGGTTCGCCGCCGCCATCGCGCCGGGCCAGCACCACCGCCTCCCGCACCGCGGGGTGGCGGGCCAGCTGGGCTTCGATCTCCTGCAGCTCGACCCGGAAGCCGCGGATCTTCACTTGGAAGTCGTTGCGCCCGACGAACTCCAGGCTGCCGTCGGCCCGGTGGCGGGCCAGGTCGCCGGTCTTGTACATGCGGGCGCCGGCTTCGCCCGCATGCGGGTCGGGCAGGAAACGCTCACGGGTGAGCTCCGGCTGGTGCAGGTAGCCACGCGCCAGCTGTGCGCCGCCGATGTGGATCTCGCCTACCGTGCCGGGGGGCACCGGCTCACCATGCGCATCCAGCAGGTAGATCCGGGTGTGGGGCAGCGGGCGGCCGATGCAGGCCCAGTCCGACGCATCGGCGGCCGGCTCATGCATCGTCGCATTGACGGTGGCCTCGGTCGGGCCGTAGGCAATGCACAGGCGGGGCCGCGGTTCGGCGCGGCCCATCCAGGCCGCCAGCGCCTGCCGGCTCACTGCCTCGCCGCCCACCACCAGCTGGCGCAGGCAGGCCGGCGGGGCCGCCTGCTCGTCCTGCAGCAGCCGGCTCCAGAAGGCCACCGGCAGGTCGGCCAGGGTGATGCGGTGGCGGGTGCAGGCCGCCCAGAACTCGGCCGCGCCGCCGAGCCAGGCCTCGGTGCGCAGCACCAGCGTGGCGCCGGACACCAGGCTGGCGAACAGCTCCTCGACGCAGACGTCGAAGGCCGGCGACGAGAACTGCAGCACCCGGTCGCCTGCGCCCACGCCATGGCGGTCGCAGAAGCCCGCCACCAGGCGGCACACCGCCTGGTGCTCGACCATCACGCCCTTGGGCACGCCGGTGGTGCCGGAGGTATAGATGACATAGGCCAGCCGCCCGGGCGCGGCGCCCGATTCGCTGCGCGCCAGGTTGCCGGCCGGCAGGGCCTGCCAGCGGTGGGCCTCGGCCGGCACGTCGATCACCCGCGGGTCGAGCGAGGTGTCGGCCAGCGCGGCGCCCACCCGCTCGACCGCCTGGCCATCGGTCAGCACCGCGCGTGGTGCGCAGTCCTGCAGCACCGTGGCCAGGCGCTGGCGCGGCGCGGCCGGGTCCAGCGGCACATAGGCGGCACCGGCCTTCAGAATGGCCAGGCAGGCCACCACCATCTCGGGGCTGCGCTCCAGGCACAGCGCCACGCACGCGTCGGCACCGACTCCCAGCGCCACCAGGTGGCGCGCCAGGCGGTTGGCCCGGGCGTTCAGCTCGGCATAGGAGAGCGAGCGGCCGTCCTGCTCCACCGCCACTGCATCAGGCGCCTGCACTGCGCGTGCCTCCACCCACTCATGCAGGCAGGCGTGCGCGGGCTCCGGCGCGGGCGGCGGGTTCCAGTCGTGCAACAGGCGCTGTCGCTCGCCGGCCTCCAGCAGCGGCAGGCGGTGCACCGGCCGGCCGTCGTCCTCGGCCATGCCTTGCAGCAGGCGGCGCAGGTAGCCGGCATGGCGTTGCACGGTGGCGGCATCGAACAAGGCGGTGGCGTATTCCAGGCTGCCTTCCAGCCGCGGCCCGGCCTCGGCCAGCGTCAGCGTGAGGTCGAACTGGGCCGTCTGCTGCGGCGATGCCAAGGGCTGCACCTGCAGCCCGGGCAAGGTGATGCCGGATGCCGCGGCCGCGCCACCGGCCTGCCAGCTGAACAGGGTCTGGAACAGCGGCGAGTGCGACAGGCTGCGCGGCGGCCGCACCGCCTCCACCACTTGCTCGAACGGCAGCTGCTGGTGCTGCTGCGCCTCCAGCGCGCGGGCCTTGACGCGTTGCAGCAGCTCGGCGGTGGCCGGCGCGCCGGACAGGTCCAGCCGCAGCGCGAGGGTGTTGACGAAGAGGCCGACCAGGCCCTCCACCTCGGCCCGCTGGCGGTTGGCCACCGGGGTGCCGACCACCACGTCGTCCTGCCCCGACAGGCGCGCCAGCAGCACCGCCCAGCCGGCCAGCAGCACCATGAACAGCGTGACGCCGTGGCGCTGGGCCAGGGCCTTCAAGGCCGCGGTGTCCTGCTCGTCGAGCACGAAGTCGAGGCTGGCGCCCTCGAAGCGCTGCTCGGCCGGGCGCGGCCGGTCGGTCGGCAGCTCCAGCAGGGCCGGTGCGCCTTGCAGCCGCTCGCGCCAGTAGGCGGCCTGGGCCTGCAGGGTGTCGCCTGCCAGCCAGCGGCGCTGCCACAGGGCATGGTCGGCGTACTGCAGCGGCAGCGGCGGCAGCGGGTCGGGCCGGCCCTGGCGGAAGGCTTCGTACAGCGTCCACAGCTCCTGCACGAAGACGCCCAGCGACCAGCCGTCAGCCACGATGTGGTGCAGCGTCACGAGCAGCACCTGCTCGCTGTCGGCCAGCACCACCAGGCGGCCACGCACCAGCGGACCGGCCGCGAGGTCGAAGGCCGCAGCGGCCTCCTCGGCGCGCAGGCGGTCGAGTTCCGCTTCGGGCTGCGGGTGGTCGCGCAGGTCGTGCTCGTGCAGTGCAAAGCCGCCGCCGGGCGGGTCGATGCGCTGCACCGGCTGCTCGCCGTCCAGCTCGAAGCGGGTGCGCAGGCTTTCGTGGCGGTCCACCAGCCGGCCGAGCGCGGCGCTCAGCGCCTCCCTCTCCAGCCGGCCGCGCAGCCGCAGTGCCACCGCCAGGTGGTAGGCCTGGCTGCCGCCCTCCATCTGCGCCAGGAACCACAGGCGCTGCTGCGCAAACGACAGCGGCACCCGCTCCCCGCGCGGCCCGGCCACCAGCGGCGGCGGCACGGCGGCGGCGCGCCGCGGCTTGACCGCCTCGGCCAGCTTCAGCAGGCGTTCACGGTCGGCGGCGGACAACTGTTTGAGCGTGGGTGACTTCATGGCTTCGTCAGGGGCTTCGATGGGTGGGCCGCGGCGCTCAGAGGCGGGCGACCAGTGCTTCCAGGTCGTCGTCGGCGAAGGTCGCCAGCCGGGCGTCGACCACCGCCTCGGCAAAGGCGGCCAGCGTCGGCGCGCTGAACAGCGTGGGTATCGGGATCTCGATGTCCATCTCCTGCTGGACGCGCACCATCAGCTGGGTCGCCAGCAGGGAATGCCCGCCGAGGTCGAAGAAGTTGTCATGCCGGCCGATGCGTGGCTGCTGCAGCAGCCCGGCCCACAGGCCCGCCAGCGCCTGCTCCAGCTCGCCCTGCGGCGCCTCGTAGGCCTGCCTCACATAGGCCTCGCCCTCCGGCGCCGGCAGCGCACGCCGGTCCAGCTTGCCGTTGGGCGTCTGCGGCAGCACCGCCAGCGCCACATACGCCGCCGGCACCATGTACGCCGGCAGCGCCGCCGCCACATGCTCCCGCAGCACCTGCGCCGCCACCGCCTGCGACCCCGCCGCCGTGTGGTACGCCACCAGTCGCCGCTCCCCGGGACTGTCCTCGCGCGCCACCACCACCGCCTGCTTCACGCCCGGGTGCTGCGCCAGCCGCGCCTCGATCTCCCCCAGCTCGATGCGGTAGCCCCGCAGCTTCACCTGGTGGTCGTTGCGCCCCAGGAACTCCAGCACCCCGTCCGCACGCCAGCGCACCAGGTCCCCGGTGCGGTACAGCCTCGCCCCGGCCACGCCGCCGAAGCGGTCCGCCACGAAGCGCTCCTGCGTCAGCTCTTCCCGGCCCCAGTAGCCCTGCGCCACGCCGTCGCCGCCGATGTACAGCTCGCCGCTGGCACCCCGCGGCACCGGCTCGCCCTGCCCGTCCAGCACATACACCTGCGTGTTCGCCAGCGGCCGCCCGATGGCCTCGTGCACCCCGCCCTCGCCGCCAGCCTGCACCCGCTGCGCGGTCGACCAGATCGTCGTCTCCGTCGGCCCGTACACGTTCCACAGCTGCCCCACCCGCGCCAGCAGCCGCTGCGCCAGGGCCCGCTCCAGCGCCTCGCCCCCGCACAGCGCCTTCAACCCCGCCGACCCGCTCCAGCCGCTGTCCAGCAGCAGCCGCCAGGTCGCCGGCGTCGCCTGCATCAGCGTCACCCCGGCCTGCTCCACCACCTCGGCCAGCGCCTGCGCGTCGCCCGCCTGCGCGCTGTCCAGCACCACGCAGCGCCCCCCGCTCACCAGCGGCAGGTACAGCTCCAGCGCCGCGATGTCGAAGGCCAGCGTCGTCAGCGCCAGCACCCGGTCCTGCTGCTGCACCTGCAGCGCCTCGCGCATCGACCACAGCAGGTTCACCACCCCGCGGTGGCGCACCATCACGCCCTTGGGCCGCCCGGTGGAGCCGGAGGTGTAGATCACGTAGGCCAGCGCCTCGGGCTCCAGCGGCCCGGCCACCAGCACCGGCGCTTCGGCCCAGCGCCCGGCGTCCGCCTGCAGGTCCAGCACCGTCGCGTCCTGCGGCAGCACCGCCTGCACCTGCCGCCTCAGCCCCTCGGCCACCGTGGCCTGCGTCAGCAGCACCCGCGGCCGGCTGTCCTCGCACATCCACTGCAGCCGCTCGGCCGGGTAGGCCGGGTCCAGCGGCACATAGGCCGCCCCGGCCTTCAGCACCGCCAGCAGCCCCACCACCATCTCCACGCCCCGCTCCACGCAGATCGCCACCCGCTCGCCCGCCTGCACGCCCAGCCGCCGCAGCTGCGTGGCCAGCCGGCCCGCCTGCTCGTCCAGCGCCGCGTAGCTCAGCGATCGGCTGCCGTGCACCAGCGCCACCGCCTGCGGCGTGCGCCGCGCCTGCGCCTCGATGAGGCCGTGCAGGCTCTGCTGCCTCGGGTAGGCCGCCTGCGTCTGGTTCCACTCCTGCAGCAGCTGTCGCCGCTCGGCGGCCGGCAGCACGTCCAGGCTGCGGGCCGGCCGCGAGGGCTCGTGCTGCAGGGCGTCCACCAGCTGCTGCAGCGCGCTTTCCATGAAGGCGCAGAGGCGCTGCGGGTCCAGCGGCGAGCGCACCTGGGCGCCGACCAGGAAGCCCTCGCCCAGGTCGTCCACCGACAGCATCAGCGGGTAGTTGGTGCGCTCCTGGGCACCGAGGAACTCGATGCCCGACCAGGCCTGCGCCAGCTCCTCGGCCGACGGCGGGGCGGACCCCAGGTCGGCACCATGCCGGTAGTTCAACAGGGCGGTGAACAGCGGCGTCGCGGCCGGCACCGAGCTGCAGCGCTGGGCCAGCGCCAGGGGCGCATGCTCGTGTCGCAGCAGCCGGGCCATCAGGCCGTGGGTGCGGCGCACCGCGGCCAGCACACCGTCGTCACCAAAGCGCACCCGCAGCGGCAGGGTGTTGAGGAAGAGCCCCAGCACCCGCTCGGCGCCCTCGCCGCCCTGCATGCGGCCAAACAGCACGGTGCCGAACACCACGTCCGGCCGCCCGCAGATGCGCGCCAGCACATGGGCCCATGCCTGGTGCACCAGGCTGGCGGCGCTCAGGCCCAGCGTGCGGGCCGTCTCACGCAGCCGGGCAGCCAGCGTTGCATCGAGCAGCCGGCTGGCCTCGGCCACGTCGCGGCCCTCGCCCTGCACGTCCGACAGCTCGAAGGGCGCGGTCGGCTCCTCCACGTCGCCCAGCATCTCGCGGAAGAAGGCCTCGTGCGCCTCGCGGCTCACGCCATGGCGCGCCTGGGCCACGAAGTTGCGGAAGGGCAGCGGCGCCGGCAGCCGGTCGGTGCGGCCCAGCAGGTGGGCCTGGATCTCCTGGTGCATCACGTCCAGCGTGGTGTGGTCGGCCGCCAGGTGGTGCAGCAGCCACAGGGCCAGCCAGCGGTCGCGGGCCGCGTCGTGTGCGATGAACACCCGCATCAGCGGGGCGCTGCGCACGTCCAGCCGCCAGCGGCGCGGGTCGATGCGCTCGCGCAGCTGCCGGGCCGCGTCGCCGGCCGCCGCGTCGAGCACCACTTCCTCGATGCCCAGCGGCGCCCGGCGCCACACCACCTGCACCGGCTCGGGCAGGCCGGCCCACTGCACTGCGGTGCGCAGGATGTCGTGCCGGTCGATCACCGCCTGCATGGCCTGCAGGTAGGCGTCGAGCCGCTCGCGGCGGTCGAAGGCGAACAGCGCCGGGGTCAGGTACACGTCGCCTTCGCTGGCCATCAGGTGGTGGAAGAGGATGCCCTCCTGCAGCGGCGCGAGCGGATAGATGTCCTGCACATTGGCCGCGCCGCCGGGCACCGCAGCCACGATGCGGTCGATGTCGGCCTGGCTCAGCGAGACCAGCGGCAGCAGCTCTGGCGTGATGGCCTGGCAGCCGGGCGCGATGCGCTGGGCCGGCACCACCACCTGCCGGTCCTCGCCGCCCACCGAGGCGGCCAACGCAGCCAGCGTGGGCGAGGCAAACAGGGCGCCGACATCGGCATGCAGGCCCTGGCGGCGCATCAGCGACGCCACCTTCACCGCCAGCAGCGAATGCCCGCCCAGCTCGAAGAAGTCGTCATGCCGGCCGATGCGCTCGACCTGCAGCACCTCGGCCCAGATGGCGGCCAGCGCGCCCTCGACCTCGCCCTGCGGCGGCTCCCAGGGGCGGGCCGCGGCTTGCGCCCCCGGCGCCGGCAGCGCGGCGCGGTCGAGCTTGCCATTGGCCGTCAGCGGCAGTGCGTCCAGCATCACCCAGGCGGCCGGCACCATGTACTCGGGCAGGCCGGCGGCCGCATGCTCGCGCAGCCCGGCCGCCTCCACCTGCTGGCCGGCGTGCACCGTGTAGTAGGCCAGCAGCCGCTTGTCGCCGGGCCGCTCCTCGTGCACCAGCACGGCCGCCTCGCGCACCGCCGGGTGCTGCAGCAGGCGGGCCTCGATCTCGCCCGGCTCGATGCGGAAGCCGCGGATCTTCACCTGGAAGTCGTTGCGGCCCAGGTACTCCAGCGTGCCGTCCGGCAGCCAGCGGGCCAGGTCGCCGGTCTTGTACATGCGGGCCGCCGGGTCGCCGGCAAAGGGGTCGTGCAGGAAGCGCTCGGCCGTCAGCTCCGGCCGTCTCAGGTAGCCGCGCGCCACGCCGGCGCCGCCGATGTGCATCTCGCCGATCACGCCCACCGGCACCGGCTGGCCCAGGCGGTCCAGCAGGTAGATGCGGGTGTTGGCGATCGGCCGGCCGATGGGCACCGCGCACGAGCCGCTCACCGGCGCGGTCATCTCGTGCACCACGCAGCCCACCACCGTTTCGGTCGGCCCGTATTCGTTGATCAGCCGCACACCGGGCTGCAGCCGCTGCCACAGCGCCACGGTGGCCGGTGACAGCGCCTCGCCGCCGATGACGAACACGTCCACATGGCTGCGGCCACCTTCGGCCAGCAGGCGCTGGCCGAGGGCGTCGAGGTGGGCCGGCGTGATCTTCACCAGGCCGCAGCCCGACGGCTGCTGCACCAGCGCCTCCAGCGCGTCCAGCTCCTGCCGCTCGGGCAGCAGCTGCACGCAGCCGCCGCACATCAACGGCGTCCACAGGCTGGTCACGGTGGCATCGAAGGACAGCGAGGACGACACCACCGCGCCGCCCTGCGGCGCATAGGTGCGCACCGCCCAGGCGAGGTAGTTGGCCAGGCCGCGGTGCTCGATCATCACGCCCTTGGGCACGCCGGTGGAGCCGGACGTATAGATCACATAGGCCAGGTGCCCGCCGTGCAGGCCGACGGCAGCGGGGTCGGGGTTGTCCTCGGGCCGGCGGCTCCAGCGCCGTGCGTCCAGCTGCAGGTCGATCACCGGCACCTTGCGGCCCTGCCGGGCCAGCGCCTGGCGGATGGCGGCGTCCACCGCCGCACTGGCCTGGCCGTCCACCAGCACCGCCACCGGCGCGCTGTCCTCGCACATGTAGGCCAGGCGCTCGGGCGGGTAGCCGGGGTCCAGCGGCACATAGGCGCCGCCGGCCTTCAGGATGGCGAGCAGGCCCACCACCATCTCGGGGCTGCGCTCGACGCAAACAGCCACCCGGTCGTCGGGCTGGAGGCCCAGCGCGCGCAGGTGGTGGGCCAGCTGGTTGGCCTCGCGGTTCAGCTCGTCATAGCTGAGGGTGACGTCACGCCAGCGCAGCGCGGGCGCCTGCGGCGTGCGGGCGGCCTGGGCCTCGAAGTGCTGGTGCAGGCCGTGCGGCGGCGGCAGGTCGCAGGCGGTGTCGTTCCAGCCGTCGAGCAGCTGGCCGCGCTCGGCGGTGGACAGCAGCGGCAGGCGGGCGACGGCCTGGCCCTCGTCCGCCGCCATGGCGGCATAGGCCTGCCGCAGGTGGGCCAGGTGGCGCTCGATGGTGGCGGCGTCGAACAGCGCGGTGGCGTACTCCAGCGCGCCAACGATGCGGTCGCCCGCGTCCACCAGGTTGAGCGTGACGTCGAACTGCGCGGTGGCATGGGCCGCGCCCACCGGCCGGGCCTGCAGGCCGTCCAGCGCGAAGTGGCGCTCGGGCTGCTTGTGCCAGCTGAACAGGGCCTGGAACAGCGGGCTGTGCGACAGGCTGCGCGGCGGCTTGACGATGTCCACCACTTGCTCGAAAGGCAGGTCCTGGTGCTGCTGCGCCTCCAGCGCGCGGGTCTTCACCCGCTGCAGGAAGTCGGCCACGCTGGGCTCGCCGGACAGGTCCAGGCGCAAGGCCAGGGTGTTGACGAAAAAGCCGATCAGCGGCTCCAGCTCGGCGCGCTGGCGGTTGGCCACCGGCGTGCCGATGACCAGGTCGTCCTGCCCCGACAGCCGCGCCAGCACCACCGCCCAGCCCGCCAGCAGCGTCATGAACAGCGTGGCGCCATGGCGCTGGGCCAGGGCCTTCAGGCCGGCCGTGAGCCCGGCATCCAGCTCGAAGCCGATCTCGGCGCCGGCGTGGTCCTGCTCGGGCGGGCGCGGCCGGTCGGTGGGCAGCTCCAGGCGCACCGGCGCGCCCTGCAGGGTGCGCTGCCAATAGGCGGTCTGGGCCTGCAGCACCGTGCCGGCCAGCCAGCGCCGCTGCCAGGCGGCGTAGTCGGCGTATTGCAGCGGCAGCGCCGGCAGCGGGTCGGGCGCGCCGCGGCGCAGGTGGGCGTACAGCTGCTCCAGCTCGTGCGTCAGCACGCCCATGGACCAGCCGTCGGACACGATGTGGTGCAGGGTCAGCAGCAGCACATGGTCGGCCTCGCCGAGCACCAGCAGGCGCCCGCGCGCCAGCGGCCCGCGCTCCAGATCGAACGGGGCCTGGGCCTCGTGCTCGATCTCGGCCTGCAGGCGCACCTCGGCCTGCGGGTGGCCGCGCAGGTCCAGCACCTGCAGGGCAAAGCCCGTGTCCGGCGGCGCGATCTCCTGCGCCGGGGTGCCCTCGTGCCGCACGAAGCGGGTGCGCAAGGCCGCATGCCGGGCCACGATGCGGTCCAGCGCGCCACGCAGCGCCACCCCGTCCAGCGGTCCGCTCAAGCGCAGGCCCAGCGGCATGTGATAGGCCTGGCTGGCCTTGTCCATCTGCGCCAGGAACCACAGGCGCTGCTGCGCAAAGGACAGGGCCAGCGGCCCGCCGGCGCGCTCCGCCTCGCCGGGCGCGATGGGCGGCAGCTCGCTGCGGGCCGCTGCCTCCACCGCCTGCGCCAGGCCGGCCAGCGTCGGACGTGCGAACAGCTCGGCCAGGCCCAGCTCCACGCCCAGCGCCACCCGCAGCCGGGAAGCCAGCCGCACCGCCAGCAGCGAATGCCCGCCGAGCTGGAAGAAGTCATCCTGCCGGCCGACGCGCTCGACCTGCAGCAGCTCGCTCCACAGGCGGGCCAGCGTGGTCTCGATGTCGCCCACCGGCGCCTCCCAGGCGCGCCCGGCCGCCGGCCCGTCCTGCGGCGCCGGCAGGGCGCGGCGGTCGAGCTTGCCGTTGGGGCCGAGCGGCAGCGCCGGCAGCTCGACGCTGGCCGCCGGCAGCATGTGCTCGGGCAGCGTGGCGGCCAGGTGCGCGCGCAGGGCCTCGGCCGTCGGCGCCGGCTGGCCGGGCGCGACGGTGTAGTACGCCACCAGGCGCTTGTCGCCCGGCCGGTCCTCGCGGGCCAGCACCACCGCGTCGCGCACCGCGGGGTGCTGCACCAGCCGCGCCTCGATCTCGCCGGGCTCGATGCGGAAGCCGCGGATCTTCACCTGGTGGTCGTTGCGGCCGAGGAAGTCCAGCTCGCCCGCGGGCAGCCAGCGCGCCAGGTCGCCGGTGCGGTAGAGCCGGGCGCCCGGCTCGTCGCTGAAGGGGTCGCGCACGAAGCGCTCGGCGGTCAGCTCGGGGCGATCCAGGTAGCCACGGGCCACCCCCACGCCGCCGATGTACAGCTCGCCCTCGACCCCCACCGGCACCGGCCGGCGCCGCGCGTCCAGCACGTAGATGCGCACATTGTCGATCGGCCGGCCCACCGGCGGGTCGGCCTCGGGCTGCGCGGCGCATTCGTGCAGCGTGGTGCAGACGGCCGCCTCGGTCGGGCCATAGGCGTTGACAGGCGCGGCCGGTGGCCGGGCCGGGCGAACCAGTCCGCCACATGGCGGGCCGACAGGCGCTCGCCACCCACCGTGACGCGCTGCAGGCAGGCCGGCAGCTCGCCGCCCTCCTCCTGGGCCAGCTGGCTCCACAACGGGCTGGGCAGGTTGAGGGCGGTGATGCGGTGCTCGCCGCACAGCGCCCAGAAGCGGCGCGCGCCAGCCATCCAGGCCTCGCTGCGCAGCACCAGCGTGGCGCCGGCCACCAGCGTGCCGAAGATGTCCTCCACCGCCACGTCGAAGCCCACCGAGACGAAACCGAGCACCCGGTCGCCCGGGCCGGTGCCGTAGCGGCGCCGCAGCGCCTGCACCTCGTTGCAGATGCTGCGGTGCTCCACCATCACGCCCTTGGGGCGGCCGGTGGAGCCGGAGGTGTAGATGACATAGGCGAGGTGATGCGGCCGCACGCCGACCACCGCGCGAGGCAGCGGCGCGGTGCCGGGCGGCACCGCCTGCAGCGCCTCTTCCGCCACCTGCAGCGGCACCGTGGCGGCCGGGCCGTCGGCCAGCGCCTGGCGCAGCGCCTCGGCCAGCGCGGCCTGCACCAGCACCGCCACCGGGCGGCAGTCGGCGCACATCTCGGCCAAGCGCTCCAGCGGATGGGCCGGGTCCAGCGGCACATAGGCGGCGCCGGCCTTGAGCACGGCCAGCAGCACGACCACCAGTTCCGGGCTGCGCTCCATGCAGACCGCCACACGCGCGTCGGGCCCGGCGCCCAGCCGGCGCAGCGCGTGCGCCAGCCGGTCGGCGCGCTGGTCCAGCTCGGCATAGCTGAGCTGTCGGCCTTCCTGAACCACGGCGAGCGCCTGCGGGGTGGCGGCAGCCTGGGCGGCCACCAGCTCGTGCAGGCACAGTGCCTCGGGCTCCTCTCGGCGGGTGTCGTTCCAGTCTTGCAGCAGCCGGCGGGTCTCGTGGGCCGGCATCACGTCGAGCTGGCGCACCGGCGTGGCCGGCGCCTGCTCCAGCGCATCGAGCAGCGCCTGCAGCGCCGTCTCCATGAAGGCGCAGATGCGCTGCGGCTCGATGGGCGACTGCACCTGGGCGGTCAGCAGGAAGTCCTGGCCCAGGTCGTCCACCGACAGGCCCAATGGGTAGTTGGTGCGCTCCTCACCGGCCACCGGCTCGATGCCGTCCCAGGCCTGTTGCAGCTCCGCGGCCGGGATGGCGGCGGGCTGCGCACTGTGCCGGTAGTTGAGCAGGCTGCTGAACAGCGGCGCGGGCGCCGCCACCGCGCTGCAGCGCTGCGCCAGCGCCAGCGGCGCATGCTCGTGGCGCAGCAGCTGCGCCAGCAGGCGGTGCACCTGCTGCACCGCGTCGCGGGCGCCAGCCTCGTCCACGCGCACCCGCACCGGCAGCGTGTTGAGGAAGAGGCCCAGCACCTGGTCGGCGCCCTCGCCCGCCTCCATGCGGCCGAACAGCAGCGTGCCGAACACCACGTCCTCGCGCCCGCACAGCCGGGCCAGCACCAGGCCCCAGGCCAGGTGGCAGACGCTGGCCGCGCTCACCTGCAACGCCCGGGCGGCCTGGCGCAGGCGGCGCGCCAGCGCGGCATCGAGCGCCTGGCGGGCCTCGGCGACGGCCCGTCCATCGCCGAGCACGTTGCTCATGCCAAACGGCGTGGTGGGGGTGTCGACATCGGCCAGCATGCCGCGGAAGAAGGCCTCGTGCTCCTCGCGGGTGACGCCCAGCCGCGCCTGCGCGACGAAGTTGCGGAACGGCAGCGGCGCCGGCAGCGCCTGCTGCTGGCCGAGCAGGTGGTCCTGGATCTCGTGGCGCACCAGGTCCAGCGTGGTGTGGTCGATGGCCAGGTGCTGGAACAGCTGCAGCACCGCCCAGCGGCCATCGCTGCCATCCAGGGCGATGAAGGTGCGGACCAGCGGCGCCTGGCCGACGTCGATGCGGTAGTGCGCCGGATGGTGGCGCTGCAGCAGCTGCATCGCGACGTCGCCGTCGGCGGGGTCGAGCACCACCTCCTGCACCGGCATGGGCGCGCGGCGCCAGACCACCTGCACCGGCTCGCCGATGTCCTTCCAGTGCACCGCGGTGCGCAGGATGTCGTGCCGGTCGATGACGGCCTGCAGCGCCTGCAGGTAGGCGTCCACCCGCGCCCGGCTGTCGAAGCGGTAGAGCGCCGGGGTCAGGTAGACGTCGCCTTCGGTCTCCATCAGGTGATGGAAGAGGATGCCTTCCTGCATCGGCGCCAGCGGATAGATGTCCTGCACGTTGGCGGCGCCGCCGGGCACGGCGGCCACGATGCGCTCGATCTCCTGTGGCGCCAACGACAGCAGCGGCAGCATCTCCGGCGTGATGCGGCTGCAGCCGGCCGGGATGCCGTTCGGCGGCACCGCCACCCGCGGCGCGCCCTGTCCCACCGCGGCGGCCAGGGCCTGCAGCGTCGGCGCGGCGAACAGCGTGCGCACATCGGCATCGAGGCCGGCGCGACGCATGCGCTCGATCAGCGTGATGGCGAGCAGCGAATGGCCGCCCAGCTCGAAGAAGTTGTCGTGCCGGCCCACCCGCGGCAGTTGCAGCACCTCGCACCAGAGGGCCGCCAGCGCGCACTCGACCGGACCCTGCGCCGGCTCGTCGCCGCGCGACACCAGCGCCTCGGCCTGCGGCGCCGGCAGCGCGGCCCGGTCGAGCTTGCCGTTGGGCGACAGCGGCCAGGCCGGCAGCGCCACGTAGGCGGCCGGCACCATGTGCTCGGGCAGGCTGGCCAGCGCATGGGCGCGCAGGGCGCGGGCATCCACGCCCGGTGCGGCGGCGCCGCCAGCCTCGTCCGCCGCAGCCGGCACGTAGTAGGCCACCAGCCGCTTGTCGCCCGGCCGGTCCTCGCGCGCCAGCACCACCGCCTCGCCGACCGCGGGATGCTGGGCCAGGCAGGCCTCGATCTCGCTCAGCTCGATGCGCAGGCCGCGGATCTTCACCTGGAAGTCGTTGCGGCCGAGGTAGTCCAGCGTGCCGTCCTCGCGCCAGCGGCCGAGGTCGCCGGTCTTGTAGAGGCGCTCACCGGCCTGCAGCGCCAGCGGCTCGGCCACGAAGCGCTCCTGCGTCAGCTCCGGCCGGTTCAGGTAGCCGCGGCCGACGCCGATGCCGCCAATGTGGATCTCGCCCACCACGCCGGCCGGCACCGGCCGCAGCTGCTCGTCCAGCAGCAGCAGGCGCATGTGGCGGATGGGCTGGCCCAGCGGCACGCCGGCCGCCTCGTAGCGCTGCAGGTCGGGCGACAGGCGGTGCCAGGCGACCACGTCGCTGCATTCGGTGGGGCCGTAGCTGTTGATGAACTCGGGCCGCGGCTCGGGCAGCGCCAGCAGCTTGGCCACCTGGATGGGCTCGCCACCCAGCACCACCCGGCGCAGGCTGCCGAGCCGGCCAGCGCCATCGGCGTCCACCAGCGCATGGAAGGCGCTGGGCGCCAGGTTGAGGTGGGTGATGCGCTCGCGCTCGACCTGCGCCAGGATGGCGGCCGGATCGAAGGGCTCCGGCGCCAGGTGCAGCGTGCCGCCGACCAGCAGCGGGCCGATCAGGTTCTTCTGCGTCAGGTCGAAGCTCTGGGAAGTGGCCACCAGCACGCTGTCGTCGGCGCCCAGGCCAAGGTCCTCGACATACCAGTCCAGCAGGTTCTGCAGGCCCTGGTGCTGCACCTGCGCGGCCTTGGGCCGGCCGGTGGACCCGGAGGTGTAGATCACATAGGCCAGGTGGGTGGGCGCCAGGCCGGCTTCGGCGGGCGGCAGGTCCGCCTCCGATTCGCCCTGCCAGTGCGCCGCATCGGCGCTGAGGTCGATCACCGGCACCGGCACCAGCTGGGCGCCGAGCGCGGCACGCAGGCCGTCCCTCACCTCGGGCGGCACCCGGTCGTGGGTCAGCACCGCCACCGGCGCGCTGTCCTCGCACATGTAGAGCAGGCGCTCCTGCGGATAGCGCGGGTCGATGGGCACATAGGCACCGCCGGCCTTCAGCACCGCCAGCAGGCCCACCACCAGGTCGAGGCCACGCTCCACGCACAGGGCGACCCGGGCATCCGGCTTGACACCCAGGCGGCGCAGATGGCGCGCCAGCTGGTTGGCCCGGGCATTCAGCTCGCGCAGGCTGAGCCGGCGGTCTTCGTGCACCAGCGCGGTGGCCTCCGGCCGCGCAGCGGCCATGGCTTCGATGCGGGCATGCAGGAAGCGGCCATCGCGCGCCACCGGCGCCGGGCCACGGCCCAGCGCCAGCAGGCGCTCGCGCTCGCCGGCCGGCAGCACGTCGAGCTGGCGCACCGGGGTGGCCGGTGCCTGCTCCAGCGCCTGCACCAGCTGCAGCAGCGCGCTGTGCACCAAGGCGCAGAGGCCGCGGGCGTCGGCGGGGCGGCGCACCTGCGCCGTCAACACCAGCGTCTCGCCCAGGTCGTCCACATTGAGGGTGCAGGGGTAGTTGGTGCGCTCCTGCGAGCCAAGGAACTCGATGCCCTGCCAGGCCGCGCTCGCAGCGCCAGCCGCCTGGCCACCGGCCGAGCCGCTGTGCCGGTAGTTGAGCAGGGCGGTGAACAGCGGCGCCGGTGCGGCCACCGCGCTGCAGCGCTGGGCCAGCGCGAGCGAGGCATGCTCGTGCCGCATCAGGCGGGCCAGCAGCGCATGGGTGCGGCGCACGCTGTCGAGCACGCTCTCGCCTCCCAGGCGGATGCGCATCGGCAGGGTGTTGATGAAGAGGCCCATCACGCGGTCGGCCCCGGTGCCGGCCTGCATGCGCCCGAACAGCAGGGTGCCGAACACCACATCGTCGCGGCCCGACACCCGGGCCAGCACCTGCGCCCAGGCCAGGTGCAGCAGGCTGGCGGCGCTCACGCCGGCCTGGCGCGCGGCCTCGCGCAGCCGGGCGGCCAGCGGCGGCTCAATGAGCTCGCTGGCTTCCTCGACGGCCGCGCCCTCGCCCTGCACGTCGGCGATGCCGAAGGGCGCAGTGGTTTCGGACACGTCGCCCAGCAGCTCGGTGAAGAAATCGGTGTGCGCCTGCGCCGGCATGCCGAGCCGGGCCTGGGCCACGAAGTTGCGGAAGGGCAGCGGCGCCGGCAGCTGGTCACCCCGGCCCTCCAGCAACGCACCGATCTCCTGCAGCATGACGTCCTGCGTGGTGTGGTCGCCGCACAGGTGGTGGTTGAGCAGCAGCAGGCACCAGCGGTCACGCGGCGTGTCGTAGGCCACGAACACCCGCATCAGCGGCGCGCGGCGGATGTCGATGCGGTGGTGGCGCGGATCGAAGCGGGCACGCAACTGCTCGGCCACGTCGCCGTCGGCGGCGTCGAAGCTCAGCTCCTCCACCTCCAGCCGGGCCTGGCGCCACACCACCTGCACCGGCTCGGGCAGGCCGTCCCACTGCAGTGCGGTGCGCAGGATGTCGTGGCGGTCGATGACGGCCTGCAATGCCTGCAGGAAGCGGTCCAGCCGCGCCCGGCTGTCGAAGGCGAACAGCGCGGGCGTCAGGTAGACGTCGCCGGTGCTCGACATCAGGTGGTGGAAGAGGATGCCTTCCTGCAGCGGCGCCAGCGGATAGATGTCCTGCACATTGGCGGCGGCGCCGGGCACCGCGGCCACGATGCGGTCGATGTCCGGCTGGCCGAGCGACAGCAGCGGCAGCATCTCCGGCGTCACCGCCTCGCAGCCCGGCAGGATGCGGTTGGGCGGCACGGCCACGCCGACGTCGGCCGGCGGCACATAGCCGCCGGCGCGGATCAGCTCGATCAGCGCCTGCTTGTGCTCGCGCAGCTGGGCCAGCAGCGCCGGGTCTTCCAGCAGTGCGTCTTCGCCCCGCACCAGCAGCCGGTCGTTGCCGACCGACAGGGCGATGTCTTTCTCGTTGAGGCGGCTGAGCAGTTCGGGCAGCGTCACAGCGCGATCTCCTTGACTTTCTTGGTGGCCGCCACGAGGGACGACAGCGTGGGGGCATCGAACAGGGCCCGGACATCGAGGTGCAGCCCTTCGCCGCGCAGGCGCTCGATCAGGCCGACCGCCAGCAGCGAATGGCCGCCGAGTTCGAAGAAGTTGTCGTGTCGGCCGACCCGCTCCACCTTGAGCAGCTCGGCCCACAGCTGGGCGAGGCGGGTCTCGACCTCGCCGATGGGCGCCTCGTAGCCGCGGCTGATGTAGGCCGCGCCCTCGGGCTGCGGCAGCGCCGCGCGGTCGAGCTTGCCGTTGGGCGTCAGTGGCAGCTCCGGCAGCACCACATAGGCCGCCGGCACCATGTACTCCGGCAGCTGGGCGGCCAGGTGCTGCTTCAGCACCTCGGCGCTGGCCTCGCTGCTCAAGGTCACATAGGCCACCAGCCGCTTGTCGCCCGGCTGGTCCTCCCGCGCCAGCACCACCGCCTCGCGCACCGCGCCGTGCTGCAGCAGCCGCGCCTCGATCTCCCCCAGCTCGATGCGGAAGCCCCTCAGCTTCACCTGGTGGTCGTTGCGCCCCAGGAACTCCAGCGTCCCGTCCGCCAGCCACCGGCCCAGGTCGCCCGTCTTGTACATCCGCGCTTGCGGATCGTCGACGAACGGGTCCTTCACGAAGCGCTCGGCCGTCAGCTCCGGCCGGTTCAGATAGCCACGTGCCAGCTGCGCGCCGCCAATGTGGATCTCGCCCGCTACGCCCACCGGCACCACTCGGCCCTGCGCATCCAGCAGATAGATGCGCGTGTTGGCGATCGGCCGGCCGATCGGCACGCTGTGCTGCAGCGGGCCTTCGCACCGGTGCATCGTCGCGCACACCGTGGTCTCGCTCGGCCCGTAGGCATTGATCACCCGCCGGCCCTCGCCCCAGCGCTGCACCAGCGCGGGCGACGCCGCCTCGCCCGCCAGCACCAGCGTGCTCACCGGTGCCAGCGTCGCCGTCGCCGGCAGCCCCGCCAGCACCGCCGGCGGCAGCGTCACATGGCTGATGCGGCCCTGCTGCAGCGCCTGCAGCAGCGCCTCGCCCGCCAACACCGTGCCCGGCGGCGCAAAGTGCAGGCTGGCCCCACAGCTCAGCGCCGTCACCCATTCCGACACCCACGCATCGAAGCTGAAGGACGCGAACTGCAGCACCCGGCTGCCGGCCTCGATGCCGAAGCCCGCCACCTGCGCCTGCGCCAGGTTGCACACCCCGCGGTGCTCGACGGCCACGCCCTTGGGCACGCCGGTGGAGCCGGAGGTGTAGACCACGTAGGCCAGGTGCTGCGGCTGCGTTGCACAGGCCAGATCGTCAGCCGGCTCGTCTTGCCAC
This sequence comes from Eleftheria terrae, assembly GCF_030419005.1. NCBI lineage: Bacteria > Pseudomonadati > Pseudomonadota > Betaproteobacteria > Burkholderiales > Eleftheria > Eleftheria terrae. The sequence goes on along the minus strand of NZ_CP106952.1, from coordinate 695,658 downwards.
AGCGGGCGGTCGGCTTCCACATCCAGCAGCGGAGCCGCCCGCTTCAGCACCTGCGCCACCGCCTCGCCCACGCCGGCCTCCCACAGCACCACCACCGGCGCGCTGTCCTGCAGCATGTGCTGCAGCCGTTGCGCCGGGTAGCTCGCGTCCAGCGGCACATACGCGCCACCGGCCTTCAGCACCGCCAGCACCGCCACCGCCATCTGCGGCCCGCGCGGCAGGCAGAGGCCCACCCGCGCATCCGGCACCACCCCCAGCTGCCGCAGCCGCCGCGCCAGCCGGTTGGCCTCGGCATTCATCTGTGCATAGCTGAGCCTTTGGTCGCCCTGCACCAGCGCCACGGCGTCTGGCGTGCGCGCCACCTGGGACTCGATCAGCTGGTGCACGCAGCGGTCGTGCGGATAGGGGCTGGCGGTGCGGTTCCAGTCCACCAGCAGTGCCTGGCGTTCCTCGGCCGGCAGCACGTCCAGCTCGCGCAGCGGCGTCTGCGGTGCCCGCTCCAGCGCACTGGCCAGGGCCTCCAGTGCCGCCAGCATCCCGGCGCAGACGCGCCCGGCCTCGGCCGGCGCCTGCACCTGGGCCGTCAGCAGGAAGCCGTCACCCAGGTCGTCGATGCACAGGCCAAAGGGATAGTTGGTGCGCTCCTCGGCCGCCAGCACCTGCACGCCGGCCAGGCCCGGCCGGCTCGCGGCGGCCCCGCTGTGCCGGTAGTTCAGCAAGGCGCTGAACAGCGGTGCGGGCGCCGCCACCCGGCTGCAGCGCTGGGCCAGCGCCAGCGGCGCATGCTCATGCCGCAGCAGCCGTGCGAGCAGCTGCTGCGTTTCGCGCACCGCGTCCTGCACGCCCTGGCCCGCCACGCGCAGCTTCAACGGCAGGGTGTTGAGGAACAGCCCCAGCGCCCGGTCCGCCCCCGCGCCGCCTTGCATGCGGCCGAACAGCACCGTGCCGAACACCACCTCCTCCTGCTGGCACAGCCGCGCCAGCACCTGCCCATACGCCAGGTGGCACAGGCTCGCCACGCTCACGCCCAGCGCACGCGCCCGCTCACGCAGGCGGCGCGCCAGGGCCGCATCCATCTCGCGCCGCGCCTCGGCCACCGGCGCACCGCCGCCGCGCACTTCGCGCAGCCCATAGGGCAGGGTCGGCGTGTCCACCTTGCCCAGCATCTCGCCGAAGAAGGCCTCGTGCTCCTCGCGCGGCACCGCCAGGCGCGCCTGGGCGACGAAGTCGCGGAAGGGCAGCGGCGGCGGCAGCTGAGCCGCCTGGCCGTGCAGGCAGGCCTGCACTTCCTGCAGCATCAGCTCCAGCGTGGTGTGGTCGATGGCCAGGTGGTGCAGCAGCTGCAGCAGCAGCCAGCGGCCGGTGCCCGCTTCCCGCGCCACGAAGGCGCGCATCAGCGGGGCCTGCCGCACGTCGAAGCGGTAGTGCCGGCGGTCGAAGCGCTGCAGCAGCTGCTGGCCGGTGTCATCGTCCGACGCGTCGAGCCGCACTTCCTCCACCGCCAGGGGGGCGTGGCGCCAGACCACCTGCACCGGCTCGGCCAGGCCGTCCCAGTGCAGCGCAGTGCGCAGGATGTCGTGCCGGTCGATCACGGCCTGCAGCGCTTCCAGGTAGGCCAGCAGGCGGCCACGGCTGTCGAAGCCGAGCAGCACCGGCGTCAGGTAGGGGTCGCCACCCGCGTCGGTGCGGTGATGGAAGAGGATGCCCTCCTGCAGCGGGGCCAGGGGATAGATGTCCTGCACATTGGCTGCACCGCCCGGCACGCCGGCCACGATGCGGTCGAGCTCGCCCGCGGTGAGCGAGACCAGCGGCAGCATCTCCGGCGCCAGGGCCCGGCAGCCGGCCGGCACGCCGTTGGGCGGCACGTCGACCGGCCGGGCCTGCGGCTGGACCGCCTGCGCCAGACCCGCCAGGTCGGTATGCAGGAACAAGGCCTGCACGTCGGCCTGCAGGCCGGCCTGCCGCAGCCGCTCGACGACACTGACCGCCAGCAGCGAATGGCCACCCAGCTCGAAGAAGTTGTCCTGCCGGCCAACCCGCTCGAGGCCCAGCACCTCGGCCCAGATGCGCGCCAGCAGCGCTTCGGTCTCGCCCTGCGGCGCCTGGTGTGGGCGCCCGGCCGCCGACGCAGCCTCCGGCAGCGGCAGGGCGTGATGGTCGAGCTTGCCGTTGGCGGTCAGCGGCAGTGCGTCCAGCAGCACGAAGGCGGTGGGCACCATGTACTCGGGCAGCTGGCTGCGCAGCACCGACTTCAGCTCGGCCTGCAGCGCAGCCGGGCTGTGCCAGCCGGCCTCGGCCGGCGGCCGCGCCGCCTCGGGCGCACGGTCCGCCACCGGCTGCGGCCGCACGGCGTACACGCTGTGCAAGGCCGAGCCCTGCAGCGCGCGGTCCTGCTCGCTGTGCACCTCGAAGCCCTGCCCGCGCAGCAGGCGCACCACCTTGTACAGGCGGGAGTCGACGTCGTGCACCTCCATCACCACCTGGCGGACCTTGCGCCAGTCGGCCGGCTGCAGTCCCAGCAGCACCTCGTACTCGGCATTCTCGACGTCGATCTTGAGCAGGTCGATGCGCTCCACCGCCTGCTCGCGGATCACGGTCGACAGCGTGCTCAACCGGCAGTCATAGGCCCGGCCCTGCAGCCGCGCGTCGACCAGCTCGTCCACCAGCCCGTCGTCCAGGCCCCGGGCCTGGCCGTCGTTGCGCAGGAAGGAGCGCACCACCTCGCGCGCCTGCTCGGCGGTGGTGAGGCTGCTGGAGAGGATGGTGTTGTGCGGATAGAAGGTGAAGCGGGCCTGCCCCGCCTCGGCCGCCAGGCCGCATTCGAACACCTGCGCCTGGATGCCATGCAGCCGCGCGTTCAGCCGCAGCGTCTCGCACACCGGCGGGATGGGCTCGAAGGCATACACCTGCACGCCGCGGCGATGCCGGGCGGCGAACAGGCTGAACAGGCCGATGTTGGCGCCGACGTCGAAGACGCAGTCGCCATCATGCAGCTGCACGCCGTGCCGCAGGTAGACCTGGTCCTGGAAGATCTCCTGGTAGACGAAATCGGTCTCGCCCTGGTTCTGCTGGAACACCGTCATGCCGTTGGGCAGGTCGGTGCAGCGGGCGTCGATGTCCACGCCCGCCTGCCGCAGCCGCAGCAGCTCGCGCACCGCCGCCGCGCGGCCGGCCGAGGGCACCAGGTAGGCCACCAGGCGCGGGTCCTGCCCGCCCCAGGCGCGCGCCACCACCCGCACGTCCTGCACGCCGGCATGGCGGGCCAGGCGCGCCTCGATCTCGCCGAGCTCGATGCGCAGGCCGCGCAGCTTGACCTGGTGGTCGTTGCGGCCCAGGAACTCGATGGCGCCATCGCTGCGGTGGCGGGCCAGGTCGCCCGTCTTGTACATGCGGGCGTCGGGCCTGCCGGCATGGGGGTCGTGCACGAAGCGCTCGGCGGTGAGCGAGCGGCGGTTCAGGTAGCCGCGTGCCACCTGCACGCCACCGATGTGCAGCTCGCCGGCCACGCCGCGCGGCACCGGCTCGCCCTGGGCGTCGAGCAGGTAGATGCGGGTGTTGGCGATGGGCCGGCCGATGGGGATGTTGTCGGGCAGCGGCTCGCTGTCGCAGGCCCAGGCAGTGACGTCCACCGCCGCCTCGGTGGGCCCGTAGAGGTTGTGCAGGGCGGCCTGCGGCAGCCCATGCCGGGTGCGCCTGGCCAGCGACCCGGGCAAGGCTTCGCCGCTGCAGAGGATGCGCGACAGCCCGGTGCAGCGGGCGGTATCGGCCTGGTCGATGAAGAGCTGCAGCATCGACGGCACGAAGTGCAGCGTGGTGATGCCCTCGCGCTCGATCACGTCCACCAGGTAGGCCGGGTCCTTGTGGCCGTCGGCCCGCGCCATCACCAGGCGGGCGCCGGCCAGCAGCGGCCAGAAGAACTCCCACACCGAGACGTCGAAGCCGAAGGGCGTCTTCTGCAGCACCGCATCCTGGCCGCCCAGGCGGTAGGCGTCCTGCATCCACAGCAGGCGGTTGACGATGCCCAGGTGCTCGTTCATCACGCCCTTGGGGACACCGGTGGAGCCGGAGGTGTAGATGACATAGGCCAGGTGGCGCGGGCCGAGGCCGATGGCGCGCGGGTCGAGGTTGGTGGCGGGCCGCAGGGCCCAACGCGGCGCGTCGGCCTCGACGTCGATCACCGCAGCGCCGCTGTGGCAGGCCAGCGCCGAGCGCAGCGCCGACTGCAGCCGGGCCGGCACCCGGCCGTGGGTCAGCAGCACCACCGGCAGGCTGTCCTGGCACATCTCGACCAGGCGGGCCTCGGGGTGCGAGGGGTCCAGCGGCACATAGGCACCGCCGGCCTTCAGCGTGGCCAGCAGGGCCACCACCATCTCCAGGCTGCGTTCCATGCACACGCCCACCCGGGAATCAGGCGCCACGCCATGGCTGCGCAGCTGGTGGGCCAGCCGGTTGGCGCGGGCGTTGAGCTCGGCGTAGCTGAGCGTGCGGCCTTCATGCACCACCGCCACCGCCTCCGGCTGGCGGGCCACGCAGGCTTCGATCAGCTCGTGCAGGCAACGGTCGCGCGGGTAGTCGACCTCGGTCGCGTTCCAGTCGTGCAGCAGCTGCTGGCGCTCGGCCCTGTCGAGCAGCGGCAGGCGGTGGGCCGGCTGCGACTCGTCGGCCGCCATGGCCGCCAGCAGGCGCACCAGGTAGCCGGCCCAGCGGCCGGCGGTGTCCGCGTCGAACAAGGCGGTGGCGTACTGCAGGCGGCCGGCGATGGCATCGCCGTGCTCGGCCAGCTCCAGCGTGAGGTCGAACTTGGCCGGCTCGTAGGAGCCAGGCACCGGCGCCAGCGACAGCTCGCCCAGCCGCAGCTCGCCCAGCTCGTTGTTCTGCCACGCAAAGGCCACCTGGCACAGCGGGCCGTGGGCCAGGCTGCGCGGCGGCTTGACGATGTCCACCACCTGCTCGAAGGGCAGCTCCTGGTGTTGCTGAGCCTCGATGGCGCAGCGCCGGGCGCGCTGCAGCAGCTCCGCCACGCTGGGCGCGCCGGCGAGCTGCAGGCGCAGCGCCAGGGTGTTGGCGAAGAAGCCGATCAGCGGCTCCAGCTCCGGCCGGCGCCGGTTGGCCACCGGGCTGCCGATGACCACGTCGTCCTGCCCCGACAGCCGCGCCAGCAGCAGGCCGAAGCCGGCCAGCAGCGTCATGAACAGGGTGCTGCCCTGGCGGCGCGCCAGCGCCTTGAGCGCGGCGGTGGTGGCCGCATCGATGTACAGGGGCACGCTGGCGCCGGCATGGTCCTGCTGCGCCGGCCGCGGCCGGTCGGTGGGCAGCTCCAGCAGCACCGGGGCGCCGAGCAGGGCGCGCTGCCAGTAGTCGGTCTGCGCCTGCAGCACTTCGCCGCTGAGCCACTGGCGCTGCCAGGCGGCATAGTCGGCGTACTGCAGCGGCAGCGGCTCCAGGGGGTCGCCGGCCGTGCCGGCCAGGGCCGCGCGGTAGAGCGTGTCCAGCTCGCGCAGCAACACGCCGACCGACCAGCCGTCGGCCACGATGTGGTGCAGCGTCAGCAGCAGCACATGGTCCTGCTCGCCCAGCACCAGCAGCTGGCCGCGGGCCAGCGGGCCCTGCTCCAGGTCGAAGGGTGCGTGGACCTCGCGGGCCACCCATCCAGGCAGCACCTGCTCAGGATCCTGGCCGCGCAGATCGTGTTCCTGCAACGCAAAGCCGGCCTCCGCGGCGTCGATGCGCTGCACCGCCGTGTCGCCCACCCGCACGAAGCGGGTGCGCAGCGCGGCATGCCGGGCCTGGATGCGGTCCAGCGCCTGGCGCAAGGCCTTGCGGTCCAGCGGCCCGGACAAGCGCAGCGCCAGCGGCAGGTGGTAGGCCTCGCTGACGCCGCGCATCTGCGCCAGGAACCACAGGCGCTGCTGGGCGAAGGACAGCGGCAGTGGCTCGTCCTGTGCCACTGGCTCGATGGGCGCCAGCTCGCTGCGCGCCGCCGCCGCCACCCGCTCGGCCAGCGCCAGCAGCGTGGGCTGGGCGAACAGCTCGCCCAGTGCCAGCTCCACCTGCAGCAGCTGCCGCAGGCGGGTCACCAGGCGCACTGCCAGCAGGGAATGGCCACCCAGTTCAAAGAAATGGTCGTGCCGGCCGACACGTTCGACCTGCAGCAGCTCGCACCACAGCTGCGCCAGCGTGGCCTCTACCTCGCCAACCGGTGCCTCGTAGGGGCGCGCCGCATGCGCGTCGGCGTCCGGTGCCGGGAGCGCGTCGCGGTCGAGCTTGCCGTTGGGCGTGAGCGGCAGCTGCGGCAGCACCACATAGGCCGCCGGCACCATGTACTCCGGCAGCTGCTGCGCCAGGTGGCGCCGCAGCGCCTCGGCCTGCGGCGCCTGGCCGCCGGCCGGCGTCACATACGCCACCAGCCGCTCCTCGCGCGCCAGCACCACCGCCTCGCGCACCTCCGGATGCAGCGCCAGCTGCGCCTCGATCTCGCCCGGCTCGATGCGCAGCCCGCGGATCTTCAGCTGCTGGTCGTTGCGCCCCAGGAACTCCAGCTGACCGTCCGCCAGCCAGCGCGCCAGGTCACCCGTCTTGTACATCCGCGCCTGCGCGTCCTCGGCGAAGGGATCGCGCACGAAGCGCTCGGCCGTCAGCGCCTGCCGCCCCAGGTAGCCCCGCGCCACGCTCGGCCCGCCGATGTACAGCTCGCCCGCCACCCCGATGGGCACCGGCCGGCCCTGCTCGTCCAGCAGGTAGATGCGGGTGTGGCCGATCGGCCACCCGATCGTGATCACGCCTGCTTGAGTCGGTGCGCCTGCTTCAGTGGGAGCGCCCACGGCTGGGGCCAGCACGCCTTGCGCCCCCACCGGGCCCGAGGTCGCCACCACCGTGGCCTCCGTCGGCCCGTAGTTGTTGACCAGCGTGTAGCCCGCGCCCGCCGGCGCCCGCTGCCGCAGCCGGTCGCCTCCCACCAGCAGCACCCGCAAGCCCTGCGGCACCTGCCCGCCGGCCAACGCCAGCTCCGCGATCGGCGTCGGCAGGAAGCTCACCGCCAGCGTCTCGGCCTGCCACCACCGCAGCAGCCCCGCCACGTCCTGCGCCACCGCCTGCGGCGCCAGCACCAGCGTCGCCCCCGCGCACAGCGCCGGCCACACCTCCCACGCCGCCGCGTCGAAGCCCAGCCCCGCCACGCTCGACGTGCGCTGCCCCGCCTCCACCCCGAAGGCCTCGTTGTGCCACGCCACCAGCTGCCCCAGCTGCCGGTGCTCCACCATCACCCCCTTGGGCTGCCCCGTCGAGCCCGAGGTGTAGATCACATACGCCAGGTGCCGCGCCTGCAGCCCGTCCGGCGCCAGCTCCTGCGCCGGCTCGCCCGCCCACTCGGGCGCCGCCTGCTGCAGGTCCACCACCGCTGCCGCCCCGCCTTCCAGCGCCGTCCGCCGCTCGGCGTCCGTCAGCACCAGCACCGGCGCGCTGTCCTGCACCAGGTAGGCCAGCCGCTCCCGCGGATAGGCCGCATCCAGCGGCACATACGCACCGCCCGCCTTCCACACCGCCAGCCACGCCACCACCAGCTGCGGCCCGCGTGGCAGGCACACCGCCACCCGGCTGTCCGGCTGCACGCCACGCTGCCTCAGGTAGCGCGCCAGCCGGTTCGCCTCGGCGTTCAGCTGCGCATAGCTCAGCCGCGCCCCGCCCTGCTCCACCGCCACCGCCTCCGGCGTGGCACGCGCCTGCGCCTCGATCAGCTCGTGGATGCAGCGCTCCGGCGGCTGCGCCCGTGCGCTGGCATTCCAGCCTTGCAGCACCTGCTGCCGCTCCGCCTGCGGCATCACCTCCAGCTGCCACAGCGGCGTCTCGGGCGCCGTCTCCAGCGCCTGCACCAGGCTGCGCAGTGCCGTCTCCATGTACTCGCACACCCGCGCGGCCGACACCCCGCTGTCCACCTGCGCCGTCAGCCCGAACCCCTCGCCGTGGTCGTCCACCGACAGGCTCAGCGGGTAGTTCGTCCGCTCCTCGCCTCCCAGGAACTCGATGCCGCTCCAGGCATCGGCCGCCAGCGGCTCGCCCCCGGGCACGGCGCTGAAGTGGCGGTAGTTGAACAAGGCGCTGAACAGGGGCAGCGGCGGCGCCACGCTGCTGCAGCGCTGCGCCAGCGCCAGCGGCGCATGCTCATGGCGCAGCAGCCGGGCCAGCAGGCGATGCGTGTGGCGCACGCTGTCGTCCAGGCGGCCGCCATCCACGCGCAGGCGGATCGGCAGGGTGTTGACGAACAGGCCCAGCACCCGGTCGGCGCCGGCGCCAGCCTGCATGCGGCCGAACAGCAGGGTGCCGAACACCACGTCGTCGCGGCCGCAGGCGCGAGCCAGCAGCAGCGCGAAGGCCAGGTGGCACAGGCTGGCCACGTTGACGCGCAGCGCGCGCGACAGCTCGCGCAGGCGCTGCCCGAGCGCCGCATCGAGCGCCAGGCTGGCCGTGGTGGCACGCCGGCCACCGTCCTGCGCATTGCCGAGGCCGAAGGGATAGGTCGGCTCGTCCACGCCGGCCAGCAGCTCGCGGAAGAAGGCCTCATGCCCGGCCGCATCCACGCCAGACCGGGACTGGGCCACGAAGTTGCGGAAAGGCAGGGCCACCGGCAGGCGCCCCGCGCGGCCCAGCAGGTGGGCCTGGATTTCCTGCAGCATCACCTCCTGGGTGGTGTGGTCGCCGCACAGGTGGTGGTTCAGCCACAGCAGCAGCCAGCGGCCGTGCGGCGCATCGTGCGCCACCACCAGCTGCATCAGCGGCGCGCGGCGCAGGTCGATGCGGTAGTGGGCCGGATCGTGGCGCTCGCGCAGCTGGGTGGCCAGGTCCCCCTCGGCCGGGTCGAGCGTGAGTTCCTGCACGGCCAGCGGCGCCTGCCGCCACACCACCTGCACCGGGGCCGGCAACCCTTCCCAGCACAGCGAGGTGCGCAGGATGTCGTGCCGGTCGACCACCGCCTGCAGCGCCTGCAGGTAGGCGTCCAGCCGGGCGCGGCTGTCGAAGGCCAGCAGGGCCGGGGTCAGGTACACATCGCCCACCTGGGCCATCAGGTGATGGAAGAGGATGCCTTCCTGCAAGGGCGCCAGCGGGTAGATGTCCTGGATGTTGGCGGCGCCACCGGGCACGCTGGCCACCACCTGGGCGATCTCGTCGCGGCTGAGCTGCACCAGGCTCAGCATCTCCGGCTCGATGGCCGTGCATCCGGGTGGAATGCGGTTGGGCGGCACCTCCACCGCGGCCATGCCGCCACCGATGCTGAGCGCCAGTGCCGCCAGCGTGGGCGTGGCGAACAGGGACCGCACGTCCAGCGGCAGGCCGGCCTGGCGCAGGCGCTCGATCAAGCTGACCGCCAGCAGCGAATGGCCGCCGAGTTCGAAGAAGTTGTCGTGCCGGCCGACCCGCTCCACCTTGAGCAGCTCGGCCCACAGCTGGGCCAGTGTGGTCTCGACCTCGCCGATGGGCGCCTCGTAGCCGCGGCTGATGTAGGCCGCGCCCTCGGGCTGCGGCAGCGCCGCGCGGTCGAGCTTGCCGTTGGGCGTCAGCGGCAGCTCCGGCAGCACCACATAGGCCGCCGGCACCATGTACTCGGGCAGCTGGGCGGCCAGGTGCTGCTTCAGCACCTCGGCGCTGGCCTCGCTGCTCAAGGTCACATAGGCCACCAGCCGCTTGTCGCCCGGCTGGTCCTCCCGCGCCAGCACCACCGCCTCGCGCACCGCGCCGTGCTGCAGCAGCCGCGCCTCGATCTCCCCCAGCTCGATGCGGAAACCCCTCAGCTTCACCTGGTGGTCGTTGCGCCCCAGGAACTCCAGCGTCCCGTCCGCCAGCCACCGGCCCAGGTCGCCCGTCTTGTACATCCGCGCTTGCGGATCGTCGACGAACGGGTCCTTCACGAAGCGCTCGGCCGTCAGCTCCGGCCGGTTCAGGTAGCCGCGTGCCAGCTGCACGCCACCGATGTGGATCTCGCCCGCCACACCGACCGGCACCGGCCGGCCTTGCGCGTCGAGCAGGTAGATGCGCGTGTTGGCAATCGGCCGCCCGATGGGCACCGCCTGGCCCAGCGGGCCTTCGCACCGGTGCATCGTCGCGCACACCGTGGTCTCGCTCGGCCCGTAGGCATTGATCACCCGCCGGCCCTCGCCCCAGCGCTGCACCAGCGCGGGCGACGCCGCCTCGCCCGCCAGCACCAGCGTGCTCACCGGTGCCAGCGTCGCCGTCGCCGGCAGCGCCGCCAGCACCGCCGGCGGCAGCGTCACATGGCTGATGCGGCCCTGCTGCAGCGCCTGCAGCAGCGCCTCGCCCGCCAGCACCGTGCCCGGCGGCGCAAAGTGCAGGCTGGCCCCACAGCTCAGCGCCGTCACCCATTCCGACACCCACGCATCGAAGCTGAAGGACGCGAACTGCAGCACCCGGCTGCCGGCCTCGATGCCGAAGCCCGCCACCTGCGCCTGCGCCAGGTTGCACACCCCCCGGTGCTCGACGGCCACGCCCTTGGGCATACCAGTGGAGCCCGAGGTATAGACCACGTAGGCCAGGTGCTGCGGCTGCAACCCCACGCTGGCGCGCGGCAGGTTATCGGCGGGCTCGTCCTGCCACTGGCTGCGGTCGGCCTCCAGGTCCAACAGCGGAGCCGCCTGCTTCAGCACCTGCGCCACCGCCTCGCCGACGCTGGCCTCCCACAGCACCACCACCGGCGCGCTGTCCTGCAGCATGTGCTGCAGCCGTTGCGCCGGGTAGCTCGCGTCCAGCGGCACATACGCGCCACCGGCCTTCAGCACCGCCAGCACCGCCACCGCCATCCGCGGCCCGCGCGGCAGGCAGAGGCCCACCCGCGCATCCGGCACCACCCCCAGCTGCCGCAGCCGCCGCGCCAGCCGGTTGGCCTCGGCATTCATCTGTGCATAGCTCAGCACCTGGTCGCCCTGTACCAGCGCCACGGCCTCCGGCGTGCGCGCCACCTGCGACTCGATCAGCTGGTGCACGCAGCGGTCGTGCGGATAGGGGCTGGCGGTGCGGTTCCAGTCCACCAGCAGCGCCTGGCGATCCTCGGCCGGCAGCACGTCCAGCTCGCGCAGCGGCGTCTGCGGCGCCCGCTCCAGCGCGGTCGCCAGGGCCTCCAGCGCCGCCAGCATGCTGGTGCACAGGCGCTCGGGATCGGCCGGCGCCTGCACCTGGGCCGTCAGCGACAGGCCCTGGCCGAGGTCGTCGACGCACAGGTTGAAGGGATAGTTGGTGCGCTCCTGCGCATCGAGCAACTCGATGCCCGGGATCGCCTGGCCGGCGTCCTTGGACTGCGGGCTGGCATGCCGATAGTTCAGCAAGGCACTGAACAGCGGCAGCGACGCCGGCACCCGGCTGCAGCGCTGCGCCAGCGCCAACGGTGCATGCTCGTGCCGCAGCAAGCGCGCCAGCCAGCGCTGCGTCTGCCGCACCGCCTCCTGCACCCCCACCTCGCCCACCTGCAGCTTCAGCGGCAGCGTGTTCAGGAACAGCCCCAGCGCCCGGTCCGCCCCCGCCCCACCCTGCATCCGCCCGAACAGCACCGTGCCGAACACCACCTCCTCGCGCTGGCACACCCGCGCCAGCACCTGCCCATACGCCAGGTGGCACAGGCTCGCCACGCTCACTCCCAGCACCCGCGCATTCGCCCTCAGCCGCTGCGCCAGCCGCCCCGGCACCTGCCGCCGCGACTGCACGATCGCCCGGCCCTGGCCCTGCACATCGCCCAGCCCATACGGCAGCGTCGCTTCCTCCACCGCCCCCAGCATCTCGCTGAAGAACGCCTGGTGCTCCTGCCTCGACACCGCCAGCCGCGCCTGCGCCACAAAGTCGCGGAACGGCAGCGGCCTCGGCAGGCCCTGCGCCTGCCCCTGCAAGTGCGCCTGGATCTCCTGCAGCAGGATCTCCAGCGTCGTGTGGTCGATCGCCACGTGATGGAACAGCTGCAGTGCCAGCCACCGCCCCTGCGCCCGGTCCTCGGCCACCGCCACCCGCATCAGCGGCGCCTGCTGCAGCGGCAGCACCAGCTGCCCGCCGGCCAGCCGCGCCTGCAGCTGCCCGGCCGCACCGCCCTGCGCTGCGTCCAGCTGCAGCTCCTGCACCACCAGCGGTGCCTGCCGCCACACCACCTGCACCGGCTCGCCCAGGCCCTCCCAGCACAGCGAGGTGCGCAGGATGTCGTGCCGGTCGATCACCGCCTGCAGTGCCTGCAGGTAGCCCTGCAGCCGCTCGCGGCTGTCGAAGGCGAACAGCGCCGGCGTCACGTACACGTCGCCCGACTCCGCCATCAGGTGATGGAACAGGATGCCTTCCTGCAACGGCGCCAGCGGATAGATGTCCTGGATGTTCGCCGCCCCTCCGGGCACGCCGGCCTCCACCTGCTCGATCTCTTCCCGGCTCAGAGCCACCAGCGTCAGCATCTCCGGCTCGATCGCCCGGCAGCCCGGCGGGATCAGGTTCGGCGGCACTTCCACCGCCGCCGGCGCGCCGCCGATGCTTGCCGCCAGTGCACCCAGCGTGGGCGTGGCGAACAAGGCCCGCACATCCAGCGGCAGGCCAGCCTGGCGCATGCGCTCGATCAGCGTCACCGCCAGCAGCGAATGGCCACCCAGCTCGAAGAAGTTGTCGTGCCGGCCCACCCGCTCCACCTTCAGCAGCTCGGCCCACAGGCCCGCCAGCCGGCTTTCCACCTCGCCTTGCGGCGCCTCGTACTGGCGCGCCGCATACGCCTCGCCTTCCGGCGCGGGCAGTGCCTGGCGATCCAGCTTGCCGTTGGGCGTCAGCGGCAGCTGCTCCAGCACCACATAGGCTACCGGCACCATGTACTCGGGCAGTTGCTGCAACAGCTCGCCACGCAGCGCTTCGGCCTCCAGCGCCGCGCCGGGCTGCGCTGTCACATAGGCCACCAGGCGCTTGTCGCCCGGCTGGTCTTCTCGCGCCAGCACCACCGCCTCGCGCACGCCGGCATGCTGCGCCAGCCGCGCCTCGATCTCCCCCAGCTCGATGCGGAAGCCCCGGATCTTCACCTGGTGGTCGTTGCGACCCAGGTACTCCAGCTGGCCGTCGGCCAGCCACCTTCCGAGGTCGCCCGTCTTGTACATCCGCGCTTGCGGGTCGCTTGCAAACGGGTCCTTCAGGAAGCGCTCGGCTGTCAGCTCCGGGCGGTTCAAGTAGCCACGGGCCACGCCGGCGCCGCCGATGTGGATCTCGCCCGGTACGCCTACTGGCACCGGCCGGCCTTGGCTGTCCAGCAGGTAGATCTGGGTGTTGGCGATCGGCCGGCCGATGTGTGACACGAAGCCGTCCTCCCGCTTCATCTCCACCCAGGTCGAGTACGTCGTCGTCTCCGACGGCCCGTACAGGTTGCACACCTGCTCCACGCCCGTGCGCTCGAACAGTGCTTCCACCAGGCTGCGCTTCAGTGCTTCGCCAGCCAGGTTCACCGTCTTCACGCTCGCCGGCACCTGATCCGACTCCAGCAAGGCCTGCAGCGCCGAGGGCACCGTGTTGATCAGCGTCACCTCGCCGGTCGCCTGAGCGGCTTCCAGCGCATTGCCCACCACCTCCACCGTCGTGCCCACGCTCAGCGGGGCAAAGTACTCGTACACCGCCAGGTCGAAGTTCACCGACGTCGCCCACAGCGTGTGCTTCAGCTGTTCAGCGTCGAACGCCTCCGCCGCCCAGCTCAGGAAGTTCACCGCATTGCGGTGCTCGATCGCCACGCCCTTGGGCTGGCCGGTCGAGCCCGACGTGTAGATCACATACGCCAGGTGGGACGGTTGCAGGCCGACGGCCTGCCGCGACGGATTGGACGAGGGTTGATGCACCCAGCCCGCGGCATCCTGCAGATCAAGGACCGGCACCTGCGCATCGATGCGCTCCCGCCCCACCCCCTGCACCAGCACCACCACCGGCGCACTGTCCTGCAGCATGTACTGCAGCCGCTCCTTCGGATACGCCGGGTCCAGCGGCACATACGCCCCACCGGCCTTGAGTACCGCCAGCAGCCCCACCGCCAGCTCCAACCCCCGCTCGCAGCAGAGGCCCACCCGCTCGTCCGGCTTCACCCCCAGCCGTCGCAGCTCATGCGCCAGCCGGTTCGCCTGCTCGTTCAGCTCGCCGTAGCTCAAGTGCCGCTCGCCGTGCACCACCGCCACCGCTGCCGGTTGCCGTGCCGCCTGCACCTCCACCAGCTCATGCAGGCACAGGTCCTCCGGCACCCACAGCGCCGTCTGGTTCCACCGCTGCAGCACCAGCGCCAACTCCGCCGGCGGCATCACGTGCAAGCGATCCACCGGTTGCTGCTCGTCCTCCACCATGGCGGCCAAGGCCTGCTGCAGATGGCCGGCATACCGCTCCACCGTCGCACGGTCGAACAAGGCGGTCGCGTACTCCAGGCGGCCGACGATGCGGCCCTGGTCTTCGGTCAACTCCAGCGTCAGGTCGAACTTGGCCACCTCGTGGCTGGCGGGCAGCGGCGTGAGCGTGAGGCCGGGCAGGCTCAGCGTGCCGGTCTCGTTGTTCTGCCAGGCAAAAGCCACCTGGAACAGCGGCGAGTGCGACAGGCTGCGCGGCGGCTGCAGCAGCTCCACCACTTGCTCGAAGGGCAGGTCCTGGTGCTGTTGCGCCTCCATCGCGCGGCCTCGCACGCGCTGCAGCAGCTCGGCCACCGTCGGTGTGCCGGACAGGTCCAGCCGCATCGCCAGCGTGTTGACGAAGAAGCCGATCAAGGGCTCCAGCTCCGCCCGGCCGCGGTTCGCCACCGGCGTACCGATGACCAGGTCCTGCTGCCCGCTCAGCCGCTCCAGCACGAGTGCCCAGCCAGCCAGCAGCGTCATGAACAAGGTGCAGCCATGGCGCAGGCCCAGCGCCTTGAGGCGCTCGACCAGGCCGGCTTCCAGGACCACCGGCACCGAAGCGCCGGCATGCGACTGCTCGGCCGGGCGCGGCCGATCGGTGGGCAAGGGCAGCAGCACCGGCGCGCCATGCAGCGTGCGCTGCCAGTAGTCGCTCTGCGCCCGCAGCGCCTCGCCGCTCATGGTGCGCCGCTGCCAGCGCGCGTAGTCGATGTACTGGATCGGCAGTGGCGGCAGCGGGTCGGCCTGCCCGTCGCGGCAGGCGGCGTACTGCACGCCCAGCTCGTGCATCAGCACCCCGACCGACCAGCCATCGGCAGCAATGTGGTGCAGGGTCAGCAGGAGCAGGTGCTCATCGTCGCCCGCGGCCACCAGCCGGGCGCGCAGCAGCGGCCCCTGCGCCAGGTCGAAGGGCCGCTCGATCTCTTCCTGGCGCAGGCGGGCCAGCGCCGCACCGTCCAGGCCCGCGGTCGGTGCAGGCGAGTGCGCCAGGAGGAATCCGCCGTCCGCTGGCGACACCCGCTGCACCGGCTGTTCGCCGTCCAGGACAAACCCGGTGCGCAGTGCCGCATGGCGGCGCACGATGCGCTGCAGCGCGGCGGACAGCGCCGACACCTCCAGCCGGCCCTGCAGGTGCAAGGCCAGCGCGATGTGGTACGCCGGACCCGGCCCGGACAGGCGCGACAGGAACCACAGGCGCTGCTGGGCAAACGACAGGGGGGCGTCGGCATGCACATCACCCGCGTCGATGGGTGTCTCGGTCGGGCTACGCCTTTGCAAACCTGCTTGTCTCGCGAGTTTCAAAAGACGTTCACGATCGAGTAACGAAATACCTTTCATGCTCCACCTGCCTCTATACAGCTTCTCGAATCGCAAGAGCCGCCTTCAAACCGACGCCAGCGGCTCTGCGCATTTGGAACAGAAGGGTGCCCAGCGGCGAATGGCACAGCCGTGCCCACCCCTGTTCAATTTGACTGGGCTTATATGTCGTGGAAGTTCCTTGATTGGGCGCTCATGCTCTCCGCGATCCTTGCGAGCGTCAACTCCGAGTCCTCGTAGGACCACGCAGGTAAATAGGACGGAGAAATGACCGGCCCACCAGGCCAGGCTGAAGGCAAAAGAACCGTCACTGAAAGTGCACGAGCGGTCCAGCCTGGGTGCGGCTTCCGCGATCAAGTGTCCGAAAGGACAGTGAACCTTCTTTAGTGAAGATGTGTTTCATCCATGCGGCCGCCATTCACCTGTCATGCGACAGGTAAACCGCGCCACACCAATAAGGGCGACCAGAAGATTAATTCAAGGAACTGTGCCTTTATGGCACAGCGAAGCCCGGCTCACGGCTGCCGAGCCGCAATATGGCGCCGCCCGGGCCCGCTCCTCATATTCATCGCTATTTCCGTTGAACGACGGCTGGCATCAAGATTCGGAAAATGTGCCCCCTCATCGCTTCGACATGAAACCTTTCCGACGTTCGTCGCCTCCGGTTTTCTCCAACAGATTCCAGTCCACCCTGTTCATCCTTACAAGAGCCTTTCGAGTGCCTCGATGTCATCGCTCGAGAATTGCGCCAGCTGGGCATCGAGGATGACTTCGGCCAGGGACGCCAGCGTGGGCGTGGAGAACAGGCGGTGCATTGCGATGTCCACGCCCATTTCGCTGCGCAAGCGCACGACGAGCTTGGTGGCCAGCAGGGAATGCCCGCCCAGCGCGAAGAAGTTGTCGTGCCGGCCCACCCGGTCGACCCGCAGCAACTCGGACCAGGTGAGGGCCAGGGCCGTCTCGGTCTCGCCAACCGGTGCCTCGTAGCGGGCAGCGGCGTCGGCGGGTGCGTCGGGTGCGGGCAATGCGTCGCGGTCGAGCTTGCCGTTGGGCGTGAGCGGCAGCTGCGGCAGCACCATATAGGCCGCCGGCACCATGTACTCCGGCAGCCGCTGCGCCAGGTGGCGCCGCAGCGCCTCGGCCTGCGGCGCCTGGCCGCCGGCCGGCGTCACATACGCCACCAGCCGCTCCTCGCGCGCCAGCACCACCGCCTCGCGCACCTCCGGATGCAGCGCCAGCTGCGCCTCGATCTCGCCCGGCTCGATGCGCAGCCCGCGGATCTTCAGCTGCTGGTCGTTGCGCCCCAGGAACTCCAGCTGACCGTCCGCCAGCCAGCGCGCCAGGTCGCCCGTCCTGTACATCCGCGCCTGCGCGTCCTCGGCGAAGGGATCGCGCACGAAGCGCTCGGCCGTCAGCGCCTGCCGCCCCAGGTAGCCCCGCGCCACGCTCGGCCCGCCGATGTACAGCTCGCCCGCCACCCCGATGGGCACCGGCCGGCCCTGCTCGTCCAGCAGGTAGATGCGGGTGTGGCCGATCGGCCGCCCGATCGTGATCACGCCTGCTTGAGTCGGTGCGCCTGCTTCAGTGGGAGCGCCCACGGCTGGGGCCAGCACGCCTTGCGCCCCCACCGGGCCCGAGGTCGCCACCACCGTGGCCTCCGTCGGCCCGTAGTTGTTCACCAGCGTGTAGCCCGCGCCCGCCGGCGCCCGCTGCCGCAGCCGGTCGCCTCCCACCAGCAGCACCCGCAAGCCCTGCGGCACCTGCCCGCCGGCCAACGCCAGCTCCGCGATCGGCGTCGGCAGGAAGCTCACCGCCAGCGTCTCGGCCTGCCACCACCGCAGCAGCCCCGCCACGTCCTGCGCCACCGCCTGCGGCGCCAGCACCAGCGTCGCCCCCGCGCACAGCGCCGGCCACACCTCCCACGCCGCCGCGTCGAAGCCCAGCCCCGCCACGCTCGACGTGCGCTGCCCCGCCTCCACCCCGAAGGCCTCGTTGTGCCACGCCACCAGCTGCCCCAGCTGCCGGTGCTCCACCATCACCCCCTTGGGCTGCCCCGTCGAGCCCGAGGTGTAGATCACATACGCCAGGTGCCGCGCCTGCAGCCCGTCCGGCGCCAGCTCCTGCGCCGGCTCGCCCGCCCACTCGGGCGCCGCCTGCTGCAGGTCCACCACCGCTGCCGCCCCGCCTTCCAGCGCCGTCCGCCGCTCGGCGTCCGTCAGCACCAGCACCGGCGCGCTGTCCTGCACCAGGTAGGCCAGCCGCTCCCGCGGATAGGCCGCATCCAGCGGCACATACGCACCGCCCGCCTTCCACACCGCCAGCCACGCCACCACCAGCTGCGGCCCGCGTGGCAGGCACACCGCCACCCGGCTGTCCGGCTGCACGCCACGCTGCCTCAGGTAGCGCGCCAGCCGGTTCGCCTCGGCGTTCAGCTGCGCATAGCTCAGCCGCGCCCCGCCCTGCTCCACCGCCACCGCCTCCGGCGTGGCACGCGCCTGCGCCTCGATCAGCTCGTGGATGCAGCGCTCCGGCGGCTGCGCCCGTGCGCTGGCATTCCAGCCTTGCAGCACCTGCTGCCGCTCCGCCTGCGGCATCACCTCCAGCTGCCACAGCGGCGTCTCGGGCGCCGTCTCCAGCGCCTGCACCAGGCTGCGCAGCGCCGTCTCCATGTACTCGCACACCCGCGCGGCCGACACCCCGCTGTCCACCTGCGCCGTCAGCCCGAACCCCTCGCCGTGGTCGTCCACCGACAGGCTCAGCGGGTAGTTCGTCCGCTCCTCGCCTCCCAGGAACTCGATGCCACTCCAGGCCTGCATCGACTGCTCGTCGACCTCTTGTGTCGAACGCGGGCTGTGCCGGAAGTTGAGCAGGGCACTGAACAGCGGTGTCGGCGCCTGCACGCCGCTGCAGCGCTGCGCCAGCGCCAGCGGCGCGTGCTCGTGGCGCAGCAGGCCGGCCAGCCGGCGCTGCGTGGCCAGCACGCCGTCCTGCACCGGCAGGTCGTCCACGTCCATGCGCAGTGGCAAGGTGTTCATGAACACACCCAGGGCCCGGTCGGTTCCGGCGTCGCCACGCATGCGACCGAAGAGGACGGTGCCGAACACCACCGTGCGGCGCCCCGAAAGACGGGCCAGCACCTGGGCGAAAGCCAGGTGGCACAGGCTGGCCGGCGTCACGCCCAGGGCCCGCGCCCAGGCACGCAGCCGGGCGGCCAGCTGGGTGTCCAGCGCTTGCCGGGCCTCCACCACCTGGCGCCCGTCGCCCTGCACGTCGGCCAGGCCGAAGGGGGTGGTGGGCTCGGTGACATCAGCCAGCATCTCGCGGAAGAAGGCCTCGTGCTCCGCCAGCGGCACGCCCTGCCGGGCCTGCACGACGAAGTCGCGGAAGGGCAGCGGCCGGGGCCCTGCCACCGCCTGGTCGCCGTGCAGCAGCTGTGCCTGGATCTCGGCCTGCACCATGCCCAGCGCGGTGTGGTCGATGGCCAGGTGATGGAAGAGCTGCATCAGCAGCCAGCGCCCTTGCGTGTCGGGCGCGACGTACAGGCGCATCAACGGCGCCTGGCGCACATCGATGCGGCTGCGGCGGGGGTCGAAGCGTTCCTGCAGCTGCGAGGCCGGGTCACCCTCGGCGGGGTCCAGCTCGATCAGCTCCACCGCCAGCGGCGCCTGCCGCCAGACCACCTGCACCGGCTCGGGCAAGCCCTCCCACAGCACGGCGGTGCGCAGGATGTCGTGCCGGTCGACCACCGCCTGCAGCGCCCGCAGGTAGCCGTCCAGGCGCTCGTGGTCGTCGAAGCGCAGCAATGCGGGCGTCAGGTAGACGTCGCCCTCGCGCTCCAGCAGGTGGTGGAACAGCAGGCCTTCCTGCAGGGGCGCCAGGGGGTAGATGTCCTGGATGTTGGTGGCGCCGCCGGGCACCGTGGCCACCACCTGCCCGATCTGCTCGCGCGTGAGCTGCACCAGCGTCAGCATCTCCGGCTCGATGGCCTGGCAGCCCGGCGGGATGCGGTTGGGCGGCACCTCGACCACCGCGGCCGCCCCGCCCGCGCTGGCTGCCAGCGCGGCCAGCGTCGGCGTGGCGAACAGCGAGCGCACGTCCAGCGGCAAGCCAGCCTGGCGCATGCGCTCGATCAGCGTCACCGCCAGCAGCGAATGCCCGCCCAGCTCGAAGAAGTTGTCGTGCCGGCCCACCCGCTCCACCTTCAGCAGCTCGGCCCACAGGCCGGCCAGCGTGCGCTCCACCTCGCCTTGCGGCGCCTCGTAGTGGCACGCCGCATACGCCTCGCCTTCCGGCGCGGGCAGCGCGTGGCGATCCAGCTTGCCATTGGGGGTCAACGGCAGCTGTTCCAGCACCACATAGGCGGCCGGCACCATGTACTCCGGCAACTGCTGCGCCAGGTGGTGGCGCAGGGCTTCGGCTTGCAGTGTCGCTTCGGGCTGGGGAGTGAGGTAGGCCACCAGGCGCTTTTCGCCCGGCTGGTCTTCCCGCGCCAGCACCACCGCCTCGCGCACGCCGGCATGCTGCGCCAGCCGCGCCTCGATCTCCCCCAGCTCGATGCGGAAGCCCCGGATCTTCACCTGGTGGTCGTTGCGCCCCAGGTACTCCAGGTTGCCGTCGGCCAGCCACCGGCCCAGGTCGCCCGTCTTGTACATCCGCGCTTGCGGGTCGCTTGCGAACGGGTCCTTCAGGAAGCGCTCCGCCGTCAGCTCCGGGCGGTTCAGGTAGCCACGGGCCACGCCAGCGCCGCCGATGTGGATCTCGCCCGGTACGCCTACCGGCACCGGCCGGCCTTGGCTGTCCAGCAGGTAGATCTTGGTGTTGGCAATGGGCCGGCCAATGTGCGGGGCGAAGCCGTCCTCCCGCTTCATCTCCACCCAGGTCGAGTACGTCGTCGTCTCCGACGGCCCGTACAGGTTGCACACCTGCTCCACGCCAGTGCGCTCGAACAGCACCTCTACCAAGCTGCGCTTCAGTGCTTCTCCAGCCAGGTTCACCGTCTTCACGCTCGCCGGCACCTGATCCGACTCCAGCAAGGCCTGCAGCGCCGAGGGCACCGTGTTGATCAGTGTCACCTCACCCGTGGCTTGCCCTGCTTCCAGTGCATTGCCCACCACTTCCACCGTCGTGCCCACGCTCAGCGGGGCAAAGTACTCGTACACCGCCAGGTCGAAGTTCACCGACGTCGCCCACAGCGTGTGCTTCAGCTGTTCAGCATCGAACGCCTCCGCCGCCCAGCTCAAGAAGTTCACCGCATTGCGGTGCTCGATCGCCACGCCCTTGGGCTGGCCGGTCGAGCCCGACGTGTAGATCACATACGCCAGGTGGGACGGCTGCAACCCGATCGCTGAGCGGGATGGATTGGTCGAAGGTTGAGCAGACCAGCCTGAGGCATTCTGCAAATCAAGGACCGGCACCTGCGCATCGATGCGCTCACGCCCCAGCCCCTGCACCAGCACCACCACCGGCGCGCTGTCCTGCAGCATGTACTGCAGCCGCTCCTTCGGATACGCCGGGTCCAGCGGCACATACGCCCCACCGGCCTTGAGTACCGCCAGCAGCCCCACCGCCAGCTCCAGCCCCCGCTCGCAGCAAAGGCCCACCCGCTCGTCCGGCTTCACCCCCAGCCGTCTGAGCTCATGCGCCAGCCGGTTCGCCTGCTCGTTCAGCTCGCCGTAGCTCAAGCGGCGTTCACCATGCACCACCGCCACCGCTGCCGGCTGCCGTGCCGCCTGCACCTCCACCAGCTCATGCAGGCACAGGTCCTCCGGCACCCACAGCGCCGTCTGGTTCCATCCCTGCAGCACCAGCTGCCGCTCCACCTCCGGCATCACCTCCAGCTGCCCCACCGGCGTCTGCGGCGCGTCCTCCAGCGCCTCCACCAGGCTCCGCAGCGCCTGCTCCATCATCCCGCAGACCCGCTGCGGGTCCACGACTGCGAGCACCTGGGCCGACAGGGCCAGCTCCTCGCCCAGGTCATCCACCGACAGCAAGAGGGGGTAGTTGGTGCGCTCCTGGCCATCCACACCCTCGACGCCCGGCCAGCCGGACTCGTGATCACCAGCCGGTGCCGCGGCGCCTGCATGCCGGTAGTTCAGCAAGGCGCTGAACAGCGGGGCCGGCGCGGCCACCGCGCTGCAGCGCTGTGCCAGCGCGAGCGGCGCATGTTCATGGCGCAGCAACTGCGCCAGTGCGCGATGGGTGCTGGCCAGCGCCTGCCGGGCGCCAGCCTGCTCCAGCTGCAGGCGCAGCGGCAAGGTGTTGAGGAACAGGCCCAGGGCCCGCTCCACCCCCTCGCCTCCCCGCATGCGGCCGAACAGCACGGTGCCGAAGACCACGTCCTGCCGCCCGCACACCCGCGCCAGCACCATGGCGAATGCCAGGTGGCAGGCACTGGCGACACTGACGCCCAGTGCCCGCGCCCGTCGACGCAACCGGCGCGCCAGCGCGGTCGGCAGCGCGCGATGGGCCTCCGCCACACCGGTGCCGCTGCGCTGCACATCGAGCAGGCCAAAGGGCAGGGTGGGCTCGGCCAGGTCGCCCAGCATGCGGCTGAAGAACGCCTCGTGCTCCGCCTGGCTCACACCGCCCAGCGCCTGGGCCACATGGTTGCGGAAGGGCGCGGGCGACGGCAGGCTGGCAGCCGCACCGAGCTGGCCGGCCTTCACCTCCTCGAGCAGCACCTCCAGCGAGGTGTGGTCCAGCACCAGATGATGGAAGCGCAGCATCAGCAACCAGCCCCCGCCAGCGGCCTCCTCGGCGATGCAGGCATCGAGCAGCGGCGCTTGCCGCAGGTCCAGCGGGCGCCGCCTTGGATCAAAGCGTTCATGCAACTGCTGCAAGGGGCTGCCGTCGCCGGGGCGGCACACCATCTGGTGCACCGGCAGCGCGGCGCGGCGCCACACCACCTGCACAGCGGGCGTCACGGCCTCCCAGCAGAAGGCCGTGCGCAGAACGTCGTGGCGGTCGATCACCCGCTGCAGGGCCAGCAGGAAACTGTCGAGGCGGTCCTGGCTGTCGAGCCGGTAGGTGACATGCATCAGGTAGGGATCGCCCGCCTCCGCCATCAGGTGGTGGAAGAGGATGCCCTCCTGCAGCGGAGCCAGCGGATAGATGTCCTGGATGTTGGCCGCCCCGCCCGGCACCTGGGCCACGACCCGCCCGATGGCTTCCTCGTCGAGCGACACCAGGCTCAGCATCTGCGGCTCGATGGCCTGGCAGTCCGGCGGGATGCGGTTGGGCGGCACCTCCACCGCCGCGGCCGGGCCACCGACACTGGCGGCCAGCGTGGCCAAGGTGGGCGAGGCGAACAGCGAGCGCACGTCCAGCGGCAGGCCAGCCTGGCGCATGCGCTCGATCAGCGTCACCGCCAGCAGCGAATGGCCACCCAGCTCGAAGAAGTTGTCATGCCGGCCGACCCGCTGCACCTTCAGCAGCTCGCACCATAGCCGCGCCAGCGTCGCTTCCACCTCGCCTTGCGGCGCCTCGTACCGGCGCGCCGCATACGCCTCGCCTTCCGGCGCGGGCAGCGCCTGGCGGTCCAGCTTGCCATTGGGCGTCAGCGGCAGCTGCTCCAGCACCACATACGCCACCGGCACCATGTACTCGGGCAGTTGCTGCGACAGCTCGCCACGCAGCGCTTCGGCCTCCAGCGCCGCGCCGGGCTGCGCTGTCACATAGGCCACCAGGCGCTTGTCGCCCGGCTGGTCTTCTCGCGCCAGCACCACCGCCTCGCGCACGCCGGCATGCTGCGCCAGCCGCGCTTCGATCTCCCCCAGCTCGATGCGGAAGCCCCGGATCTTCACCTGGTGGTCGTTGCGACCCAGGTACTCCAGCTGGCCGTCCGCCAGCCACCGGCCCAGGTCGCCCGTCTTGTACATCCGCGCTTGCGGGTCGCTTGCGAACGGGTCCTTCAGGAAGCGCTCGGCCGTCAGCTCCGGCCGGTTCAGGTAGCCACGGGCCACCCCGGCGCCGCCGATGTGGATCTCGCCGGGCACACCCATCGGTACTGGCCGGCCTTGCGCGTCCAGCAGGTAGATCTGCGTGTTCGCAATGGGCCGGCCGATGTGCGGGGCGAAGCCGTCCTCCCGCTTCATCTCCACCCACGTCGAGTACGTCGTCGTCTCCGACGGCCCGTACAGGTTGCACACCTGCTCCACGCCCGTGCGCTCGAACAGCGCTTCCACCAGGCTGCGCTTGAGGGCTTCGCCAGCCAAGTTCACCGTCTTCACGCTCGCCGGCACCTGATCCGACTCCAGCAGCGCCTGCAGCGCCGAGGGCACCGTGTTGATCAGCGTCACCTCGCCGGTCGCCTGAGCGGCTTCCAGCGCATTGCCCACCACCTCCACCGTCGTGCCCACGCTCAGCGGTGCAAAGTACTCGTACACCGCCAGGTCGAAGTTCACCGACGTCGCCCACAGCGTGTGCTTCAGCTGTTCAGCGTCGAACGCCTCCGCCGCCCAGCTCAGGAAGTTCACCGCATTGCGGTGCTCGATCGCCACGCCCTTGGGCTGGCCGGTCGAGCCCGACGTGTAGATCACATACGCCAGGTGGGACGGCTGCAGGCCGATCGCTGAGCGGGATGGATTGGTCGAAGGTTGAGCAGACCAGCCTGAGGCATTCTGCAAATCAAGGACCGGCACCTGCGCATCGATGCGCTCCCGCCCCACCCCCTGCACCAGCACCACCACCGGCGCACTGTCCTGCAGCATGTACTGCAGCCGCTCCTTCGGATACGCCGGGTCCAGCGGCACATACGCCCCACCGGCCTTGAGCACCGCCAGCAGCCCCACCGCCAGCTCCAACCCCCGCTCGCAGCAGAGGCCCACCCGCTCGTCCGGCTTCACCCCCAGCCGTCTGAGCTCATGCGCCAGCCGGTTCGCCTGCTCGTTCAGCTCGCCGTAGCTCAAGCGGCGTTCACCATGCACCACCGCCACCGCTGCCGGCTGCCGTGCCGCCTGCACCTCCACCAGCTCATGCAGGCACAGGTCCTCCGGCACCCGCTGCGCCGTCTGGTTCCATCCCTGCAGCACCAGCTGCCGCTCCACCTCCGGCATCACCTCCAGCTGCCCCACCGGCGTCTGCGGCGCGTCCTCCAGCGCCTCCACCAGGCTGCACAGCGCCTGCTCCACCATGGCACACAGCGCCTGTGCGTCAACCGCCGCATCCACCTGCACGGTCAGCCTGAACAGATCGCCCAGGTCGTCCACCGACAGCGTCAAGGGATAGTTGGTGCGCTCCTGCGCCTGCAGCAGCTCGATGCCATCCCAGACCATGGCCGCATCGCCCTCTGCCTCCGGTCCTGCGGCGCTGTCATGCCGGTAGTTGAGCAAGGCACTGAACAGCGGCAGCGACGCCGGCACCCGGCTGCAGCGCTGCGCCAGCGCCAACGGTGCATGCTCGTGCCGCAGCAAGCGCGCCAGCCAGCGCTGCGTCTGCCGCACCGCCTCCTGCACCCCCACCTCGCCCACCTGCAGCTTCAGCGGCAGCGTGTTCAGGAACAGCCCCAGCGCCCGGTCCGCCCCCGCCCCACCCTGCATCCGCCCGAACAGCACCGTGCCGAACACCACCTCCTCGCGCTGGCACACCCGCGCCAGCACCTGCCCATACGCCAGGTGGCACAGGCTCGCCACGCTCACCCCCAGCGCCCGCGCATTCGCCCTCAGCCGCTGCGCCAGCCGCCCCGGCACCTGCCGCTGCGACTGCACGATCGCCCGGCCCTGGCCCTGCACATCGCTCAGCCCATACGGCAGCGTCGCTTCCTCCACCGCCCCCAGCATCTCGCTGAAGAACGCCTGGTGCTCCTGCCTCGACACCGCCAGCCGCGCCTGCGCCACAAAGTCGCGGAACGGCAGCGGCCTCGGCAGGCCCTGCGCCTGCCCCTGCAAGTGCGCCTGGATCTCCTGCAGCAGGATCTCCAGCGTCGTGTGGTCGATCGCCACGTGATGGAACAGCTGCAGTGCCAGCCACCGCCCCTGCGCCCGGTCCTCCGCCACCGCCACCCGCATCAGCGGCGCCTGCTGCAGCGGCAGCACCAGCTGCCCGCCGGCCAGCCGCGCCTGCAGCTGCCCGGCCGCATCGCCCTGCGCTGCGTCCAGCTGCAGCTCCTGCACCACCAGCGGTGCCTGCCGCCACACCACCTGCACCGGCTCGCTCAGGCCCTCCCAGCACAGCGAGGTGCGCAGGATGTCGTGCCGGTCGATCACCGCCTGCAGTGCCTGCAGGTAGCCCTGCAGCCGCTCGCGGCTGTCGAAGGCGAACAGCGCCGGCGTCACGTACACGTCGCCCGACTCCGCCATCAGGTGATGGAACAGGATGCCTTCCTGCAGCGGCGCCAGCGGATAGATGTCCTGGATGTTCGCCGCCCCTCCGGGCACGCCGGCCTCCACCTGCTCGATCTCTTCCCGGCTCAGCGCCACCAGCGTCAGCATCTCCGGCTCGATCGCCCGGCAGCCCGGCGGGATCAGGTTCGCCGGCACTTCGACTTCCACCGGGGCCATGTTTACCTGCCGGGCCAGTGCAGCGAGGGTCGGCGTGGCGAACAGCAAGCGCACGTCCAGCGCGAGCCCGGCCTGGCGCATGCGCTCGATGAGCGTCACCGCCAGCAGCGAGTGGCCGCCCAGCTCGAAGAAGTTGTCCTGCCGCCCGACCCGCTCCACCTTCAGCAGCTCGCACCACAGCCGCGCCAGCGTCGCTTCCACCTCGCCCTGCGGTGCCTCGTAGCGTCGGCTCGCATACGCTCCCGCCTCCGGCACCGGCAGCGCCTGGCGGTCGAGCTTGCCGTTGATGGTCAGCGGCAGCTGCTGCAGCACCACATACGCCGCCGGCACCATGTACTCCGGCAGCTGCTGCGACAGGTGGCTTCTCAGCGCCTCCGCCTCGGGCACCGCTTCGCCAGCGGGAATCACATAGGCCACCAGCCGCTTGGCACCCGGCTCGTCCTGGCGCACCAGCACCACCGCCTCCCGGACCCCGGGATGCTGCACCAGCCGCGCCTCGATCTCGCCCAGCTCGATGCGGAAGCCCCGGATCTTCACCTGGTGGTCATTGCGGCCGACGAACTCCAGCACCCCGTCCGCCCGCCAGCGCCCCAGGTCGCCGCTCTTGTACATCCTCGCCCCGGGCCGCGACGAGAACGGGTCCCGCACGAAGCGCTCGGCCGTCAGCTCCGGCTGGTTCAGGTAGCCCAGCGTCACCCCGTCGCCGCCGATGCAGATCTCCCCGGTCGCCCCCACCGGCACCGGCTCGCCCTGCCCATCCAGCAGGTAGATGCTCGTGTTCGCGATCGGCCGACCAATCGGCACGCCGCGCGCCTGCGCATCCAGCTCCCGGATCTCCCAGGTCGTCGCAAACACCGTCGTCTCGGTCGGCCCGTAGCCGTTGACCAGGTGCTGCGGCGGACTGTCCCTCAGCACCTGCGCCACCACCCGCGCATCCAGCGCATCGCCGCCCACCAGCAGGTAGCGCAGCCGCCGGAACACCTCGCCCAGCGCCTGCGCGTACTGGTTGAACAGCCCCACCGTCAGCCACAGCACGTTCACCTCCTGCTGCAGCAGCCGTCGCTTGAACGCCTCCGGATCCAGCACCTCGCGCTGCTCGATGGCCACCACGCACGCCCCGTTCAGCAGCGGCACCCACAGCTCCAGCGTGTTCGCGTCCCAGGCCGGGTTGGAGATGTAGCCAAACCGGTCGCCTTCGCCCAGCTCCGCCCAGCCGTTGTTCAGCGCCACCCGCGCAATCGCGCGGTGCGGCACCATCACGCCCTTGGGCTGCCCGGTGGAGCCCGAGGTGTAGGTGATGTGCGCCACCGACTCCGCGTCCACCGCCAGCCCCAGGTCCTCCTGCGGCTGCTGCGCCAGCTCCGCTGCCAGCCTGGCCAGCACCAGCTGCTGCACGCCCTCGACCTCCGGCAGCTCCAGCCCCGCCTCGCACAGCAGCAGCTGCGCCCCGCAGTCCTGCACGATGTAGCGCTGGCGCGCCTGCGGCGCATGCCGGTCCAGCGTCACGAAGGCCGCCCCGGCCTTGAGCACCGCCAGCTGGGCCACCACCATCTCGATGGAGCGCTCCAGCAGCACCGCCACCCGCGCGCCCGGCCTCACGCCGCGCTGCACCAGGCCATGCGCCAGCTGGTTCGCCTGCGCGTTGAGCTGGGCATAGCTCAGCTGCCGCTCGCCATGCACCACCGCCGGCGCGTCCGGCCGCGCCACCGCATGCGCTTCCACCAGCGAGGGCAGGCTGGCCTGCCTTGGATAGGGCGCTTCCGTGCGGTTCCAGCCTTGCAACAGCTGCTGCCGCTCGGACTCGGGCAACGCCGGCACGCGGCGGCAAGGCGTGGACGGGGCACGCTCCAGTGCATCCACCAGCCGGGACAGCGCGGTCACCATGAAGGCGCACACCCGCTCCGCGTCGATGGATGGCCGCACCTGGGCCGTCAACCTGAACCCCGTGCCCAGGTCGTCCACATTCATGCAGCAGGGATAGTGGGTGCGCTCCTGCGCGCCCAGCAGCTCCACGCCCCGGGGCATCTGCGCCCGCGCGGCCTGCGAGCCGGCGTCGACGTTGTGCCGGTAGTTCAGCAAGGCCGTGAACAGCGGCGCCGGCGCCGCCACCCCGCTGCAGCGCTGTGCCTGCACCAGCGGTGCGTGCTCGTGCCGCAACAGCTGTGCGAGCAGCTGGTGCACCCGGCGCACGCCGTCGCGCACGCTGTCCTCGCCCACCGTCACACGCAGCGGCAAGGTATTGATGAACAGCCCCAGGCCGCGGCCGGCCCGATCGCCGCCCTGCAGCCGGCCGAACAGAAGGGTGCCGAACACCACATCCTGCCGCCCGCACACGCTGGCCAGCACCAGGGCCCACGCCAGGTGGCAGACGCTGGCGGTGCTCACCCCATGGGCCCGTGCCTGCTCGCGCAAGCGCCCGGCCAGAGCGGCGTCGAGCAGCACCGTCGCTTCCCGCGAGGCAGCGGCATCGGCGTGCGACGCCGCCCGCTCCGCGGTGTCGAAGGGTGCAGTGGGCTCACTGATGTCGCCCAGCATGCCGGTGAAGAACGCCTCGTCATCCGCGCTGCGCCGGCCGCGCCGGCTGTGCGCGACGAACTCGCGATACGGCGTCGGCGTCGGCAGCTGCGCACCCCGGCCATCGAGCAGGGCATGCACCTCGTCCTGCACCAGGTCGAGCGCCGCATGGTCGAGCACCAGGTGGTGGAACACCAGCGACATCACCCAGCGGCCCTGCCGCCGGTCAGGCATGAACCAGGCGCCCAGCAGCGGCGCCCGCCGCAGCTCGATGGACAGGCGGCCGTCCTGCAGGGCCGCCTGCAGCTGGACGACCGGGTCGTCGTCCCTGCCCGGGTCGGCGGCCAGCGCTTGCACCGGCAGCGTCGCCTGCCGCCACACCACCTGCACCGGCTCGGGCAGTCCTTGCCACAGCACGGCGCTGCGCAGGATGTCGTGCCGGTCCAGCACGGCCTGCAAGGCCTGCAGGTAGGCGTCGAGCCGGTCGCGGCTGTCGAAGCTGTAGAACACCTGCAGCAGGTAGGGATCGTCCCCGGGTGCCATCCGGTGGTGGAAGAGGATGCCCTCCTGCAGCGGTGCCAGCGGATAGATGTCCTGCACATTGGCGGCGCCCCCGGGGACACTGGCCACGATGCGGTCGATGTCGGCCTGCGTGAGCTGCAGCAAGGGCAGCATCCCGGGCGTGATGGTGGTGGTGCCGGGCGGAATGCCCGCACCGGACGGCGCCGGTTCGTTGCCGGACGGCAGCGCGTGGCCGGCCTGGATGTGGGCCAGCAGGGCCGCCTTGTGCTCGCGCAGCTGCTCCATCAATGCGGCCGGCAGGCCGCCGCGGCCCGCGCCACGCAGGCGCAGCTGGCCGTTGTCCACCGACAGCTGGATGTTCTGCTCATGCAGCTGCGCCAAGAGTGCTTCGACCGTCACAGCGTGACCTCCCAGACTTGTTCGGTTGCGGCGACGAATTGCGCCAGCGTGGGGGTGGCAAACAGCGCGCTCATGTCGGCGTGCAGGCCCTGCTCGCGCATGCGCGAGGCCACCTTGACGGCCAGCAGCGAATGGCCGCCCAGCTCGAAGAAGTTGTCATGCCGGCCCACCCGCTCCACCGACAGCAGTTCGGACCAGATCTGCGCCAGCGTGGCTTCGACTTCACCAACCGGTGCCTCGTAGGCGGTGCCGGGCCAGGCCCCCTCCCCAGGCGCCGGCAAGGCGCGCCGGTCGACCTTGCCGTTGGGCGTCAGCGGCAGCTGCTCCAGCACCACATAGGCCACCGGCACCATGTACTCGGGCAGTTGCTGCGACAGCTCGCCACGCAGCACTTCGGCCTCCAGCGCCGCGCCGGGCTGCGCTGTCACATAGGCCACCAGGCGCTTGTCGCCCGGCTGGTCTTCCCGCGCCAGCACCACCGCCTCGCGCACGCCGGCATGCTGCGCCAGCCGCGCTTCGATCTCCCCCAGCTCGATGCGGAAGCCCCGGATCTTCACCTGGTGGTCGTTGCGACCCAGGTACTCCAGCTGGCCGTCGGCCAGCCACCTTCCGAGGTCGCCCGTCTTGTACATCCGCGCTTGCGGGTCGCTTGCAAACGGGTCCTTCAGGAAGCGCTCGGCTGTCAGCTCCGGGCGGTTCAAGTAGCCACGGGCCACGCCGGCGCCGCCGATGTGGATCTCGCCCGGTACGCCTACTGGCACCGGCCGGCCTTGGGCGTCCAGCAGGTAGATCTGGGTGTTGGCGATCGGCCGGCCGATGTGCGGCACGAAGCCGTCCTCCCGCTTCATCTCCACCCAGGTCGAGTACGTCGTCGTCTCCGACGGCCCGTACAGGTTGCACACCTGCTCCACGCCCGTGCGCTCGAACAGCGCTTCCACCAGGCTGCGCTTCAGTGCTTCTCCGGCCAGGTTCACCGTCTTCACGCTCGCCGGCACCTGATCCGACTCCAGCAGCGCCTGTAGCGCCGAGGGCACCGTGTTGATCAGTGTCACCTCACCCGTGGCTTGCCCTGCCTCCAGCGCATTGCCCACCACCTCCACCGTCGTGCCCACGCTCAGCGGGGCGAAGTACTCGTACACCGCCAGGTCGAAGTTCACCGACGTCGCCCACAGCGTGTGCTTCAGCTGCTCAGCATCGAACGCCTCCGCCGCCCAGCTCAGGAAGTTCACCGCATTGCGGTGCTCGATCGCCACGCCCTTGGGCTGGCCGGTCGAGCCCGACGTGTAGATCACATACGCCAGGTGGGACGGCTGCAGGCCGACGGCCTGCCGCGACGGATTGGTCGACGGTTGATGCACCCAGCCCGCGGCATCCTGCAAATCAAGGACCGGCACTGCTGCGTCAATGCGCTCCCGCCCCAGCCCCTGCACCAGCACCACCACCGGCGCGCTGTCCTGCAGCATGTACTGCAGCCGCTCCTTCGGATACGCCGGGTCCAGCGGCACATACGCTCCACCGGCCTTGAGCACCGCCAGCAGCCCCACCGCCAGCTCCAACCCCCGCTCGCAGCAGAGGCCCACCCGCTCGTCCGGCTTCACCCCCAGCCGTCTGAGCTCATGCGCCAGCCGGTTCGCCTGCTCGTTCAGCTCGCCGTAGCTCAAGTGCCGCTCGCCGTGCACCACCGCCACCGCTGCCGGCTGCCGTGCCGCCTGCGCCTCCACCAGCTCGTGCAGGCACACGTCCTGCGGCACCGGCTGCGCGGTCTCGTTCCAGCCTCGCAGCACCAGCTGCCATTCCGCCGGCGGCATCACCTGCAAGCGATCCACCGGTTGCTGCTCGTCCTCCACCATGGCCGCCAACGTGTGTCGCACGTAGCCGGCATAGCGCTCCACCGTGGCCCGGTCGAACAAGGCAGTGGCGTAATCGATCGATCCCGCGATGCGGCCGCCTTGCTCGCCGAGGTCCAGCGACAGGTCGAACTTGGCGCGGTCGTCTTGCGGCGGCAGCACGGTCAAGGTCACCCCGCCCAGGTCCATGGGCGCCGGCGGCGTGTTCTGCCAGGTGCACGCCACCTGGAACAAGGGGCTGTGCGCCAGGCTGCGTGGCGGCTTCACCAGCTCCACCACCTGCTCGAAGGGCAGGTCCTGGTGGTGCTGCGCGTCCAGCGTTCGCGCCTTCACCCGCTGCAGCAGCTGCCCCACGCTGGGCGCTCCCGACACGTCCACCCGCAAGGCCAGCGTGTTCGCAAAGAACCCGATCAGCGGCTCCACCTCCGAGCGCTGCCGGTTCGCCACCGGCGTGCCGATCACCACCTCCGCCTGCCCCGACAAGCGCGCCAGCACCACCGCCCATGCCGTCAGCACCGTCATGAACAGCGTCGTGCCGTGCCGCTGGCTCAGCGCCTTCAGCGCCTGCGTCAGCCCCGCCTCCAGCTCCAGTGCCACTGTCGCCCCGCGGTGGTCCTGCTGCGCCGGCCTCGGCCGGTCGCTCGGCAGCTCCAGCAGCACCGGCGCTCCCGCCAGCGTGCGCTGCCAGTACGCCGTCTGCGCCTGCAGCACCTCCCCGCTCAGCCAGCACCGCTGCCACGCCGCATAGTCGGCGTACTGGATCGCCAGCTCCGCCACCACCCCTTCCTCGTCCTGCCGTCCCTCGCTGTACGCCTGGTACAGCGCCGCCAGCTCCTGCGTCAGCACCTCCAGCGACCAGCCGTCCGACACAATGTGGTGCATCGTCAGCAACAGCACCCGCTCCTGCTCGTCCAGCCGCACCAGCCGGCCCCGCAGCAGCGGGCCCCGCTTCAGGTCGAAGGCCTCGTCCGCTTCTGCCTGCTGCAGTTGCTGCAGCGCTTGCTGTCGCTGCTGCGGCGCCAAGCCTCTCAGGTCGTGCTGCTGGAGCGGCACCTGTACGTCTTGCGGCTCGGCAATGCGCTGCACCGGCACCCCGTCCACCAGCTCGAACGTCGTGCGCAAGGCCTCGTGCCGCTGCACGATGCGCTGCAAGGCCTGCTGCAGCGCCGCTTCCTGCAACGCCCCCACCAGCCGGTAGCCCAGCGGGATGTGGTACGCCCGGCTCACCCCTTCCAGCTGGCTCAGGAACCACAGCCGCTGCTGCGCGAACGACAGCGCCTGTCCGCCCGGCTGCCGCGCCACCGGCTCGATCGGCGGCAGCTCGCTGCGCGTGCCGTCCTTCACCAGCTGCGCAAACGCCGACAGCACCGGCCGCTCGAACAGCGCCGCCAGCCCCACCTCCACCCCCAGCGCCTGCCTCAGCCGCGACGCCATGCGCACCGCCAGCAGCGAGTGCCCGCCCAGCTCGAAGAAGTGGTCGTGCCGTCCCACCCGCTCCACCTTCAGCAGCTCCGCCCAGATCTGCGCCAGGCAGCTCTCCACCTCGCCCACCGGCAGCTCGTACTCCCGCAGCCCCTGCCCCGCGCCCTCCGGCGCCGGCAGCGCCTGCCGGTCCAGCTTGCCGTTGGGCGTCAGCGGCAGCGCCTCCAGCACCACATACGCCGCCGGCACCATGTACTCCGGCAGCTGCCCCAGCAGGTGCTGCCGCAGTTGCTCGGGCAGTGCCGCCAGCCGCTTGGCGCGCAGCGGGTCGTTGGCCAGGACGCCGGCTTCCTGCGATGGATCGGACAGCTGGCTCCAGTCCGGCTGCACCTTGCGTCCATCGCGCGAGACCACCGCATGCCAGGCGCCGTCGGCCCGGCTGGGGTACCAGCTGAACTCGACGCTCCAGCCCCGCTCCCGGCACCAGCTCGCCAGCTCTTCGCAGCCCAGGCCGCTCCACGCCTGCGCCTGCAGCGACTCCCGCAGCTCGCCCGCACTGGCCTCGCTCGACGCCGACCGCAGCCGCTGCAAGGCCGCCACATCGCGCTCCACCCACCGGTTGCGCACCGCGTACAACCCGGTCACCGGCTGCGCTGCCGCTTCCAGCTTCGCCAGCAGGGCTGGGCCATCCAGCTCTCGGGCATCGATCCAGTCGACCGGAGGATCTTGCACAACGGGTGCCTCGGCGGTTCCCGCCGGCCCCACCTCCACCACCACGTCGTAGCGGTACGCACTCATCTCGTTGTGGTACCCGCTCTGCTTGGGCAGCACCTGCACCTGCCGGATCCTCGGCTGCCGCTGCTTCAGCTGCACGAACCACTCCGGCTCCACCAGCAGCTCCAGCTCCCCCTTCACCTTCTGCGCCACCCGCCCCGCCAGCTGCCCCAGCGGCAGCTCCGGCGGCGCCTGGTACAGCTGCACCGACAGCTGGAACACCTCCTGCAGCCCATGGTGCCGCACGTCCCCGATGAACAGCTGCCCCCCGGCCTCGTCCAGCACCTCCACCGCCTGCTCCACCACCTCCTGCAGGTACTGCAGGCTCGGGAAGTACTGCAGCACCGAGTTCAGGATCACCGTGTCGTAGCCGCCCTGCCCCTTCACCCCCGTGAAGTCCGCCGCCTGCGCCTGCACCACCTGTGTCCTGTCCCTCAAGCGCTCGTCCGCCTGCAGCCGCCTCGACAGCTGCTGCACCGTGCGCGCCGACAGGTCCGTGCCCACGTACCGCTCGCACTGCGGCGCCACGCCGTACAGGATCATCCCGCTGCCCACGCCAATCTCCAGCACCCGCCTCGGCCTGAGTGCCTGGATCCGCCCCACCGCCCCTTGCAGCCACTCCCTCATCTGCACCTCGGGGATCGGCAGCCGCGTGTAGCTGCTGTTCCAGCCAAAGTGGTCGAACTCCGCGTCCTGTGCCTCGGGCGTCTGCTCATACGTCTGCGCCCACACCCGCGACCAGTCCGCCACCTGCTCGTGCCCCAGCCGCCTGGCTTCGTTCTCGTCGGCTTGCCATTGCGGCGTCACATACGCCACCAGCCGCTTGTCGCCCGGCTGGTCCTCGCGGGCGAGTACGACCGCCTCGCGCACCGAGCCGTGCTGCGCCAGCCGCGCCTCGATCTCCCCCAGCTCGATGCGGAAGCCCCGGATCTTCACCTGGTGGTCGTTGCGACCCAGGTACTCCAGCTGGCCGTCGGCCAGCCACCGGCCCAGGTCGCCCGTCTTGTACATCCGCGCTTGCGGGTCGCTTGCAAACGGGTCCTTCAGGAAGCGCTCGGCTGTCAGCTCCGGGCGGTTCAGGTAGCCACGGGCCACGCCAGCGCCGCCGATGTGGATCTCGCCGGGCACACCCACCGGTACTGGCCGGCCTTGCGCGTCCAGCAGGTAGATCTGCGTGTTCGCAATGGGGCGGCCAATGTGCGGCACAAAGCCGTCCTCCCGCTTCATCTCCACCCACGTCGAGTACGTCGTCGTCTCCGACGGCCCGTACAGGTTGCACACCTGCTCCACGCCCGTGCGCTCGAACAGCGCTTCCACCAGGCTGCGCTTCAGTGCTTCTCCGGCCAGGTTCACCGTCTTCACGCTCGCCGGCACCTGATCTGACTCCAGCAAGGCCTGCAGCGCCGAGGGCACCGTGTTGATCAGCGTCACCTCACCCGTGGCTTGCCCTGCCTCCAGTGCATTGCCCACCACTTCCACCGTCGTGCCCACGCTCAGCGGTGCGAAGTACTCGTACACCGCCAGGTCGAAGTTCACCGACGTCGCCCACAGCGTGTGCTCCAGCTGTTCAGCATCGAACGCCTCCGCCGCCCAGCTCAGGAAGTTCACCGCATTGCGGTGCTCGATCGCCACACCCTTGGGCTGGCCGGTCGAGCCCGACGTGTAGATCACATACGCCAGGTGGGACGGCTGCAGGCCAATTGCTGACCGGGACGGATTGGACGAGGGTTGATGCACCCAGCCCGCGGCATCCTGCAGATCGAGGACCGGCACTGCTGCGTCAATGCGCTCCCGCCCCAGCCCCTGCACCAGCACCACCACCGGCGCACTGTCCTGCAGCATGTACTGCAGCCGCTCCTTCGGATACGCCGGGTCCAGCGGCACATACGCCCCACCGGCCTTGAGCACCGCCAGCAGCCCCACCGCCAGCTCCAGCCCCCGCTCGCAGCAAAGGCCCACCCGCTCGTCCGGCTTCACCCCCAGCCGTCTGAGCTCATGCGCCAGCCGGTTCGCCTGCTCGTTCAGCTCGCCGTAGCTCAAGCGGCGTTCACCATGCACCACCGCCACCGCTGCCGGCTGCCGTGCCGCCTGCACCTCCACCAGCTCATGCAGGCACAGGTCCTCCGGCACCCGCTGCGCCGTCTGGTTCCATCCTTGCAGCACCAGCTGCCGCTCCACCTCCGGCATCACCTCCAGCTGCCCCACCGGCGTCTGCGGCGCGTCCTCCAGCGCCTCCACCAGGCTCCGCAGCGCCTGCTCCATCATCCCGCACACCCGCTGCGGGTCCACCGGCGCCTGCACCTGGGTGGTCATCAGGAAGTCATGACCCAGGTCGTCGATCGACAGGATCAGCGGGTAGTTGGTCCGCTCGTCGGTGGACAGCAGCTCAATGCCTTGCCAGGCCTTTCGCGCCTCGGCCGTGGCGGCTTCGGTTTCCACCGAGTCGTGCCGGTAGTTCAGCAAGGCGCTGAACAAGGGCACTTCCGGGTCCACCCCGCTGCATCCTTGCGCCAGCACCAGCGGCGCATGTTCATGGCGCAGCAGCTGCGCCAGCAGCGCGTGCGTCTGCCGCACCGTGTCCTGGGCCTCGCACTCGCCCAGCCGCACGCGCAGCGGCAGCGTGTTGATGAACAGGCCCAGCACCCGGTCAGCGCCTTCGCCGCCCTGCATGCGGCCAAACAGCACGGTGCCGAACACCACGTCTTGCGTGCCCGCCGCGCGGGCCAGCACCAGGGCGTAGGCCGCATGCCACAGGCTCGCGGTACTGACGCCGAGCGCCCGGGCCCGCTCCCGCAGGCGACGCCCCAGCGCACTGTCGAGCCGGCGGGTGAGCGAATGGATGTCGGTGCCGTCCCCATGCACGTTGCTCAAGCCGTAGGGCGCGGTGGGTGCCATCACGTCGCCCAGCAGGCCGCGGAAGAAGCGCTCGTGCTCCTCCCGGCTCACCCGCTGCCGCGCCTGGGCCACGAAGTTGCGGAAGGGCAGCGGCTCGGCCAGCCGGCCGGCCTGCCCCAGCAGGTGCGCCTGCACCTCCTGCTGCAGCAGCTCCAGCGCCGTGTGGTCCACCGCCAGGTGGTGCAGCAGGAGCAGCAGCACCCAGCGCTGCCGCTGGCTGTCGTGGGCAAAGGACACCCGCATCAGCGGCGCCTGGCGGATGTCGATGCGGTGGCGCCAATGCTGCAGGTCGAAACGGGCACGCAGCTGCTCGGTGGCATCGCCCTCGGCCGGATCGAGCTGGACCTCTTCCACCAGCAGCCGTGCCTGCCGCCACACCACCTGCACCGGCTCCCGCAGGCCCTCCCAACGGATGGCGGTGCGCAGAATGTCGTGCCGGTCGATCACCGCCTGCAAGGCTTCCAGGTAGCGCGCCACCCGGGCACGGCTGTCAAAGGCGTACACCGCATGCACCAGGTAAGGGTCACCGTCGGCCACCATGAGGTGGTGGAAGAGCATGCCCTCCTGCAGCGGCGCCAGCGGATAGATGTCCTGCACATTGGCCGCGCCGCCCGGCACGGCCGCCACGATGGACTCGATGTCGGCCTCGCTCAGGGTGAGCAGCGTCAGCATCTCGGGTGTGATGCGCTCGGCCCCGGCAGGAATCCGGTTCGGCGGCACCGCCACCAGCTCGCTGTGGCTGTCGACCGCCGCAGCCAGCGCCGCCAGGCTGGCAGCGCCGAACAGGGTGCTCACCTTGGCATGCAGCCCGGCCTGGCGCATGCGCTCGATGAGCGTCACCGCCAGCAGCGAGTGGCCGCCCAGCTCGAAGAAGTTGTCCTGCCGCCCGACCCGCTCCACCTTCAGCAGCTCGCACCACAGCCGCGCCAGCGTCGCTTCCACCTCGCCCTGCGGTGCCTCGTAGCGTCGGCTCGCATACGCTCCCGCCTCCGGCACCGGCAGCGCCTGGCGGTCGAGCTTGCCGTTGATGGTCAGCGGCAGCTGCTGCAGCACCACATACGCCGCCGGCACCATGTACTCCGGCAGCTGCTGCGACAGGTGGCTTCTCAGCGCCTCCGCCTCGGGCACCGCTTCGCCAGCGGGAATCACATAGGCCACCAGCCGCTTGGCACCCGGCTCGTCCTGGCGCACCAGCACCACCGCCTCCCGGACCCCGGGATGCTGCACCAGCCGCGCCTCGATCTCGCCCAGCTCGATGCGGAAGCCCCGGATCTTCACCTGGTGGTCATTGCGGCCCACGAACTCCAGCACCCCGTCCGCCCGCCAGCGCCCCAGGTCGCCGCTCTTGTACATCCTCGCCCCGGGCCGCGACGAGAACGGGTCCCGCACGAAGCGCTCGGCCGTCAGCTCCGGCTGGTTCAGGTAGCCCAGCGTCACCCCGTCGCCGCCGATGCAGATCTCCCCGGTCGCCCCCACCGGCACCGGCTCGCCCTGCCCATCCAGCAGGTAGATGCTCGTGTTCGCGATCGGCCGACCAATCGGCACGCCGCGCGCCTGCGCATCCAGCTCCCGGATCTCCCAGGTCGTCGCAAACACCGTCGTCTCGGTCGGCCCGTAGCCGTTGACCAGGTGCTGCGGCGGACTGTCCCTCAGCACCTGCGCCACCACCCGCGCATCCAGCGCATCGCCGCCCACCAGCAGGTAGCGCAGCCGCCGGAACACCTCGCCCAGCGCCTGCGCGTACTGGTTGAACAGCCCCACCGTCAGCCACAGCACGTTCACCTCCTGCTGCAGCAACCGTCGCTTGAACGCCTCCGGATCCAGCACCTCGCGCTGCTCGATGGCCACCACGCACGCCCCGTTCAGCAGCGGCACCCACAGCTCCAGCGTGTTCGCGTCCCAGGCCGGGTTGGAGATGTAGCCAAACCGGTCGCCTTCGCCCAGCTCCGCCCAGCCGTTGTTCAGCGCCACCCGCGCAATCGCGCGGTGCGGCACCATCACGCCCTTGGGCTGCCCGGTGGAGCCCGAGGTGTAGGTGATGTGCGCCACCGACTCCGCGTCCACCGCCAGACCCAGGTCCTCCTGCGGCTGCTGCGCCAGCTCCGCTGCCAGCCTGGCCAGCACCAGCTGCTGCACGCCCTCGACCTCCGGCAGCTCCAGCCCCGCCTCGCACAGCAGTAGCTGGGCCCCGCAGTCCTGCACGATGTAGCGCTGGCGCGCCTGCGGCGCATGCCGGTCCAGCGTCACGAAGGCCGCCCCGGCCTTGAGCACCGCCAGCTGGGCCACCACCATCTCGATGGAGCGCTCCAGCAGCACCGCCACCCGCGCGCCCGGCCTCACGCCGCGCTGCACCAGGCCATGCGCCAGCTGGTTCGCCTGCGCGTTGAGCTGGGCATAGCTCAGCTGCCGCTCGCCATGCACCACCGCCGGCGCGTCCGGCCGCGCCACCGCATGCGCTTCCACCAGCGAGGGCAGGCTGGCCTGTCTTGGATAGGGCGCTTCCGTGCGGTTCCAGCCTTGCAACAGCTGCTGCCGCTCGGCGTCGGGCAGCAGCGGCAGGCGGTCGACGGCCCGGCTGTCATCCGCCGCCATTTCGGCCAGCACCCGCATCAGATAGGCGACATAGCGCTGCGCGGTGCCGCGGTCGAACAAGGCCGTGGCGTACTCCAGCCCACCCATGACTCGCGCGCCGGATTCGACGAAGTTCAGCGTCATGTCGAACTTGCAGGTGCCCTCGGGTTCGGGCAGCAATTCGCTCTCGAGCCCTGCCAGGTCGAAGGCACCGGCCGGCGTGTTCTGCCAGGTGTAGGCCACCTGGAACAAGGGGCTGTGCGCCAGGCTGCGTGGCGGCTTCACCAGCTCCACCACCTGCTCGAAGGGCAGGTCCTGGTGGTGCTGCGCGTCCAGCGTGCGCGCCTTCACCCGCTGCAGCAGCTGCCCCACGCTGGGCGCCCCCGACACGTCCACCCGCAAGGCCAGCGTGTTCGCAAAGAACCCGATCAGCGGCTCCACCTCCGAGCGCTGCCGGTTCGCCACCGGCGTGCCGATCACCACCTCCGCCTGCCCCGACAAGCGCGCCAGCACCACCGCCCATGCCGTCAGCACCGTCATGAACAGCGTCGTGCCGTGCCGCTGGCTCAGCGCCTTCAGCGCCTGCGTCAGCCCCGCTTCCAGCTCCAGTGCCACTGTCGCCCCGCGGTGGTCCTGCTGCGCCGGCCTCGGCCGGTCGCTCGGCAGCTCCAGCAGCACCGGCGCTCCCGCCAGCGTGCGCTGCCAGTACGCCGTCTGCGCCTGCAGCACCTCCCCGCTCAGCCAGCACCGCTGCCACGCCGCATAGTCGGCGTACTGGATCGCCAGCTCCGCCACCACCCCTTCCTCGTCCTGCCGTCCCTCGCTGTACGCCTGGTACAGCGCCGCCAGCTCCTGCGTCAGCACCTCCAGCGACCAGCCGTCCGACACAATGTGGTGCATCGTCAGCAACAGCACCCGCTCCTGCTCGTCCAGCCGCACCAGCCGGCCCCGCAGCAGCGGGCCCCGCTTCAGGTCGAAGGCCTCGTCCGCTTCTGCCTGCTGCAGTTGCTGCAGCGCTTGCTGTCGCTGCTGCGGCGCCAAGCCTCTCAGGTCGTGCCGCTTGAGCGGCACCTGCACGTCTTGTGGCTCGGCGATGCGCTGCACCGGCACCCCGTCCACCAACTCGAAGCTCGTGCGCAAGGCCTCGTGCCGCTGCACGATGCGCTGCAAGGCCTGCTGCAGCGCCGCTTCCTGCAACGCCCCCACCAGCCGGTAGCCCAGCGGGATGTGGTACGCCCGGCTCACCCCTTCCAGCTGGCTCAGGAACCACAGCCGCTGCTGCGCGAACGACAGCGCCTGTCCGCCCGGCTGCCGCGCTACCGGCTCGATCGGCGGCAGCTCGCTGCGCGTGCCGTCCTTCACCAGCTGCGCGAACGCCGACAGCACCGGCCGCTCGAACAGCGCCGCCAGCCCCACCTCCACCCCCAGCGCCTGCCTCAGCCGCGACGCCATGCGCACCGCCAGCAGCGAGTGCCCGCCCAGCTCGAAGAAGTGGTCGTGCCGCCCCACCCGCTCCACCTTCAGCAGCTCCGCCCAGATCTGCGCCAGGCAGCTCTCCACCTCGCCCACCGGCAGCTCGTACTCCCGCAGCCCCTGCCCCGCGCCCTCCGGCGCCGGCAGCGCCTGCCGGTCCAGCTTGCCGTTGGGCGTCAGCGGCAGCGCCTCCAGCACCACATACGCCGCCGGCACCATGTACTCCGGCAGCTGCCCCAGCAGGTGCTGCCGCAGTTGCTCGGGCAGCGCCGCCAGCCGCTTGGCGCGCAGCGGGTCGTTGGCTTGGGGGTGTGATGGTTCGCGGCCATCCTGCAGCTCATGCGCCAAGGTGCTCCAGTCCGGCTGCACCTTGCGTCCATCGCGCGAGACCACCGCATGCCAGGCGCCGTCGGCCCGGCTGGGGTACCAGCTGAACTCGACGCTCCAGCCCCGCTCCCGGCACCAGCTCGCCAGCTCTTCGCAGCCCAGGCCGCTCCACACCTGCGCCTGCAGCGACTCCCGCAGCTCGCCCGCACTGGCCTCGCTGGATGCCGCGCGCAGCCGCTGCAGTGCCACCACATCCCGCTCCACCCGGCGGTTGCGCACCGCGTACAAGCCAATCACCGGCTGCGCCGCAGCTTCCAGCTTCGCCAGCAACGCTTCGGCGTCCAGCCCCTGGGCATCGATCCAGTCGATCTCCGCCGGTGCCTGGGATGGCGCCACTGCCCCCGCCGGCCCCACCTCCACCACCACGTCGTAGCGGTACGCACTCATCTCGTTGTGGTACCCGCTCTGCTTGGGCAGCACCTGCACCTGCCGGATCCTCGGCTGCCGCTGCTTCAGCTGCACGAACCACTCCGGCTCCACCAGCAGCTCCAGCTCCCCCTTCACCTTCTGCGCCACCCGCCCCGCCAGCTGCCCCAGCGGCAGCTCCGGCGGCGCCTGGTACAACTGCACCGACAGCTGGAACACCTCCTGCAGCCCATGGTGCCGCACGTCCCCGATGAACAGCTGGCCCCCGGCCTCGTCCAGCACCTCCACCGCCTGCTCCACCACCTCCTGCAGGTACTGCAGGCTCGGGAAGTACTGCAGCACCGAGTTCAGGATCACCGTGTCGTAGCCGCCCTGCCCCTTCACCCCCGTGAAGTCCGCCGCCTGTGCCTGCACCACCTGCGTCCTGTCCCTCAAGCGCTCGTCCGCCTGCAGCCGCCTCGACAGCTGCTGCACCGTGCGCGCCGACAGGTCCGTGCCCACGTACCGCTCGCACTGCGGCGCCACGCCGTACAGGATCATCCCGCTGCCCACGCCAATCTCCAGCACCCGCCTCGGCCTGAGTGCCTGGATCCGCCCCACCGCCCCTTGCAGCCACTCCCTCATCTGCACCTCGGGGATCGGCAGCCGCGTGTAGCTGCTGTTCCAGCCAAAGTGGTCGAACTCCGCGTCCTGTGCCTCGGGCGTCTGCTCATACGTCTGCGCCCACACCCGCGACCAGTCCGCCACCTGCTCGTGCCCCAGCCGCCTGGCTTCGTTCTCGTCGGCTTGCCATTGCGGCGTCACATACGCCACCAGCCGCTTGTCGCCCGGCTGGTCCTCGCGGGCGAGTACGACCGCCTCGCGCACCGAGCCGTGCTGCGCCAGCCGCGCCTCGATCTCCCCCAGCTCGATGCGGAAGCCCCGGATCTTCACCTGGTGGTCGTTGCGACCCAGGTACTCCAGCTGGCCGTCGGCCAGCCACCGGCCCAGGTCGCCCGTCTTGTACATCCGCGCTTGCGGGTCGCTTGCAAACGGGTCCTTCAGGAAGCGCTCGGCTGTCAGCTCCGGGCGGTTCAGGTAGCCACGGGCCACGCCAGCGCCGCCGATGTGGATCTCGCCCGGTACGCCTACTGGCACCGGCCGGCCTTGCGCGTCCAGCAGGTAGATCTGCGTGTTTGCAATGGGGCGGCCGATGTGTGGCACAAAGCCGTCTTCCCGCTTCATCTCCACCCAGGTCGAGTACGTCGTCGTCTCCGACGGCCCGTACAGGTTGCACACCTGCTCCACGCCCGTGCGCTCGAACAGCGCTTCCACCAGGCTGCGCTTGAGGGCTTCGCCAGCCAGGTTCACCGTCTTCACGCTCGCCGGCACCTGATCCGACTCCAGCAGCGCCTGTAGCGCCGAGGGCACCGT
Source organism: Eleftheria terrae (assembly GCF_030419005.1). Classification (NCBI taxonomy): domain Bacteria; kingdom Pseudomonadati; phylum Pseudomonadota; class Betaproteobacteria; order Burkholderiales; genus Eleftheria; species Eleftheria terrae. The sequence goes on along the minus strand of NZ_CP106952.1, from coordinate 652,899 downwards.
GTTGATCAGTGTCACCTCACCCGTGGCTTGCCCTGCCTCCAGTGCATTGCCCACCACTTCCACCGTCGTGCCCACGCTCAGCGGTGCGAAGTACTCGTACACCGCCAGGTCGAAGTTCACCGACGTCGCCCACAGCGTGTGCTTCAGCTGTTCAGTATCGAACGCCTCCGCCGCCCAGCTCAGGAAGTTCACCGCATTGCGGTGCTCGATCGCCACACCCTTGGGCTGGCCGGTCGAACCCGACGTGTAGATCACATACGCCAAGTGGGACGGCTGCAACCCGATCGCTGAGCGGGATGGATTGGTCGACGGTTGATGCACCCAGCCCGCGGCATCCTGCAGATCGAGGACCGGCACTGCTGCGTCAATGCGCTCCCGCCCCAGCCCCTGCACCAGCACCACCACCGGCGCACTGTCCTGCAGCATGTACTGCAGCCGCTCCTTCGGATACGCCGGGTCCAGCGGCACATACGCCCCACCGGCCTTGAGCACCGCCAGCAGCCCCACCGCCAGCTCCAGCCCCCGCTCGCAGCAAAGGCCCACCCGCTCGTCCGGCTTCACCCCCAGCCGTCTGAGCTCATGCGCCAGCCGGTTCGCCTGCTCGTTCAGCTCGCCGTAGCTCAAGCGGCGTTCACCATGCACCACCGCCACCGCTGCAGATTGCCGTGCCGCCTGCACCTCCACCAGCTCGTGCAGGCACAGGTCCTCCGGCACCCGCTGCGCCGTCTGGTTCCATCCTTGCAGCACCAGCTGCCGCTCCACCTCCGGCATCACCTCCAGCTGCCCCACCGGCGTCTGCGGCGCGTCCTCCAGCACCTCCACCAGGCTCCGCAGCGCCTGCTCCATCATCCCGCACACCCGCTGCGGGTCCACCGGCGCCTGCACCTGCACGTCAATCGACAGCCCATCCTCGCGGCGATACACCGCCAGCACCAGCGGGCAGTCCTCCGCCCCTGCAGGCAGCAGCGCTTGGACGGTGTCGCCCCGGACCGCTTCCATGTTCAACGGCCGGTACACCAACAGGGATGTCAACCAGGCTGCGTGCTCGCCCAGTTGGTCGAAACCAACCGCCGCCTCGCCGCACTGACGCAAGTGCCGCACCGCTTGCGACTCGGTCTGCCGCACGACATCACCGGCACCACGCGCATCCACCGCCACCTTCAACAAGCTGCAGGTGGGGAGGGCAGCCGCGTCACCACTGCCGCGCGCACAAGCGCCAAAGACCACCTCGTCGCGCAGCGACACCCGGGCCAGCACCAACGCCCAGGCCACGCCCAGCAGCCCGCGCCAGCCCTCGGTCACGGCCAGGCGCTGCAGCCGCGCTGCCAGGGCCGTGTCGACGCTGCTGCGGGCCGACGCGGCAGCTGCACGTCGCCCGGCCTGCGGCCGCAGGCCGCCGAAGGGCTCGGTGACCTCGCCCAGGCCATTGAGCAGCTCCGTTGGCCAACGGGACGCCCGCTCGTGGGCATCGACCGTCGCAGGCGACCCCATCGCCCGCACCACCGCGTGACGCTCGTGATTCTCCAGCTGCGAACTCATGGGGATCCCCTGTGCTGATCGGTGCCGCGCCGGCGGCGCGGCAGCTTTGTCATGTGGAACCGCAACACGTCCTGCCAAGGACAGCGGCGGCAAGACGGATGCGTGGAAACGGAGGGCGAGCGCCCTCCTTGAGCGGCAGGCTCACTCGACGGAAACCTGAAGCGACGAGTCAGTCCGGTGGACGATCGCCGGCGCCGCATGCGGCGCGGCGACCCTTGGTCAAGGACCTCGGTCCACCCTGGCACCCGGCGGCATCGGGTGGCTTTCCGTGCCGGCCCCGATGGCCACGATCCCAGCAGCCGAGAGGCATGTACGGGGCCGATTCATGCAGATCCATCACCACCTACCATCGACTTGCGATATCAACATGCGATCGCGAACAGGCGACTGCAAACATGCGACTGCGCGAACACCCGGTGCGGCCAACCAGCCATCCGCACTGGCTGCAGCACGACCACCGGTCCAGCCACCAGGGCGCACCGCACCTGCAGTGCATGCCCTGCAGGCGCCGCTGCACCACGAGGGCGATGGGCAACGCAGCGCACGCTGTGTTCATCGCACGGTCGCCCTGCGCCGCTTGCCTCGCGCGCCGCTGCGATGTTCGAAGAACACGAGCCACGGGCCAGCCACGCAGCCGCTCGGCAGGTGAGCAGTCGTGCGCAATTCATGGTGATGTCGAGCAGGAGGTCTGTCAATCTTCAAACAATGTCACTCACCCGCGGAACACAGCAGCGAACTACGTGTTCTCGTGGGCCCCGGTGCATTGACACGGGCCCGCGCCGAAGCGCCGCGATGGGCTCTCGCAGATCCTGGATCCCAGGCAACATCAGGCGCCGCGCCGCAAGCACCGGCTCGCATGCGGCAGCCACCGTCTCTCGCCCACCTGCCCTTTCGGTCAGCCCCGCCACGGCGCGCTACGAACACTCGTAGTGCAGGCAGCAGCCAGTCCTGAGCACAATCGCTGCTCCGGTTTTCGGGGCCCGCGTGTGTCGTGTCCACCGTGTCTGCAGCCGCTCCAGCAAGGCATCGTGACGATGCTGCCCGTCTGCAGGAGGCATGCGGTGCGAGGCACTCGATCACGGCACACCGAAGCACTCAGGCACGAGGCAGAAGCCGGCAGCACGATGACTCCGATCACAGGGCGACAAGGATCATGAGCGCACCGAAGACCCGCTTCCTCAAACCCGGCATTGCCTTCGAGCCGCTCATCTGCCGCTGGTACGCCTGGCCCTATCTGCATGCGCCCGCCACCCTCGCGCTGATGGTGCGCAACCGCATGATTCCGCTGCTGGAGTCCTTCCTCGACGACCCCGACTTCCATCGCAGCTCGGCGCGCGACCCGTCTCTGGCGGGCGGGTCCTTCATCGATTTTTCCGGTGACCCGGCACTGGCCGAGCAGCTGCTGGAACAGCTGCGCACGCAGGTGGCCCCGCAGCTCGAGTTCGCCGAAGCGGTGGTCGCCGCCAACGACCTGCTCGCCCGCGAAGGCAACGGCATGAGCCTGGAGCCGCTGTACGAACGCCTGCCGGCGCCGCTGCGCGGCCTGGTCGAGCTGGGCTACGACCTCAACCAGCATGCCTCGCTGCGCTTCATCGAGCCGCTGCTCTACGCCAGCCCGCTCTACGACCCGGGCCTGCAGTCGGTCTTCCTGCGCGACGTGGCCGATGCGCACCGGCCCTTCATCCTGGTCACGCCGCTGCTCGATCCGTCGCCCGGCGTGCTGCTGCGCGTGCCCTTCTCCGACCCCTTGCTGGACGAGCTGGCGCGGGCCCGCGTCGATGGCCTGACCGAGGCCGGGTACGACTCGCTGTGCGCCCGGCTGGAGCGGCATGCCGACCGCGCCGCCTGCATTCCCGACCTGTTCACCCGCCAGCCGCCCGAGAACCGCCACCAGCCCAGCCCGCCGGACGCCCTGCGCATCCGCTACTTCGGCCATGCCTCGCTGCTGCTCGAATGCAATGGCGTTTCGGTCATGACCGACCCGAGCATCGGCTACCCGTCGGACCATGGCATCGAGCGCTACACCTTCGCCGACCTGCCCGAGCAGATCGACTATGTGCTGCTGACCCACAACCACCAGGACCATGTGCTGTTCGAGACCCTGCTGCAACTGCGCCACCGCATCAAGACGGTGGTGGTGCCCCAGGGCAGCGGCGGCTTCCTGCAAGACCCGTCGCTGAAGCTGGTGCTGCAGCAGGCCGGCTTCCGCTCGGTGGTGGAGATGCAGGAGCTCGAGCAACTGCCCCTGCCGGGTGGCGGCATCACGGCGCTGCCCTTCCTGGGTGAGCATTGCGACCTCCACATCACCACCAAGCTCGGCTTCCAGGTGGAGATGGCAGGGCAGCGGGTGATGTGCCTGGCCGACTCGAACAACCTCGACCCGGTGCTCTACGAGCGCGTGGCCCGGCTGATCGAGAAGCCAGACCTCGTCTTCATCGGCATGGAATGCACCGGTGGGCCGATGTCCTGGCTCTATGGCGACCTGCTGCCGCGCCGCATGCGGCGCGAGCACGACCAGTCACGCCGCCTGAGCGGCTCCGACTTTCCCCGCGCGCAGGGCATCGTGGACCAGTTCCAGCCACGGGCGGTGCTGGTCTACGCGATGGGGGCCGAGCCGTGGTTCACCCACATCACCAGCATCGTCTACACCGACGAGTCGCGGCCCATCATCGAGTCCAACCGCCTGGTGGACTACTGCCGGCGAAAGGGCATGGTGGCCGAGCGGCTGTATGGCCGGCGCGAGATCACCGTGACCCGGCAAGACCTGCGGCTCGTCTGACGCTGCGCCGCGGCGCGCTCGGGGCAGCTTCCCCTCCCTCTACCGAAACGGCAAGTCGATCATGATGATGATGAAACTGCGAGCAGTCCTGTTCACGGCGGCACTGGTGTTCGGCAACGCGGCCGAGGCAGCCGGTGTCTCCTATCGCCTGACCGACCTCGGCACGCTGGGCGGCCCGGGCAGTGTGGGGCTGGCACTCAACGAGGCCGGCCAGGTGGCCGGCTGGTCGCGCACGGCCGACGGCGACCGGGCCTTCCTCTACAGCGAAGGCCGTCTCACCGCCATTCCCACCCCTGGCCGCGCGGCACAGGGACTCGGGCTGAACAACGCCGGCCAGGTGACCGGCTTCTACACCGGCGGCCCGCACGGCCCCGGCGCACGCGCCTTCCTGTACACCGACGGCAAGACGGTCGACCTGGGCAGCCTGGGCGGCACGGTCAGCGCCGGCGCGGGCGTGAACGACCGCGGGCAGGTGACCGGCGTCGCCGACATCGCCGGCAATGGCGAACAGCATGCCTTCCTCTACACCGACGGCCGCATGGTGGACCTCGGCACCCTGGGCGGCAAGGTCAGCCTGGGCACCGGCCTGAACAATGCCGGCCAGGTCATCGGCTACTCGACCAACGCCGACGAGACCCAGGCGCGCGGTTTCGTCTACAGCGAGGGCCGCATGATCGACCTGGGGTCCTTCGGCGGCAGCTACGTCGATCCGCGCAGCATCAACGAAGCGGGCGTCATCACCGGTGCGAGCAACACCGAGGGCGACACCGGCACCTATGCATTCGTCTGGCGCAACGGGCAGATGAGCAACCTCGGCAGCCTGGGCGGCAGCTTCAGCCATGGCTATGCCATCAACAATGCAGGGCTGATCGTGGGCCGCTCCAAGACGGCCGGCAATGTGGAGGACCGCGCCTTCATCTACCAGGACGACCGCATGCTCGACCTCAACAGCCTGCTGGACCCGGTGACCGGGGCCGGCTGGCTGCTCTCCGAAGGCGCGGACATCAATGACGCCGGCCAGATCACCGGCACCGGCTGGATCAACGGCGAGCACCGGGCCTTCCTGCTGACTCCCGTGCCCGAGCCGCACACGGTGGTGCTGCTGCTGGCCGGGCTGGGGCTGCTGGCCTGGCAGCGCCGGCGCCACTGAAGCCCGGCGCCGGCCGGTCCCCTCGCCTGCCCCGGGCGGCACACGCCAGTGCAGGGCCGGTGCCTGCCGTTCCCTCGCCTGTCAGGCAGGCGGCTGCGCTGCCGGCTGCGGCGGGCTGGCAAATGCCTGCACCAGCTGGTCCAGCAACAGGCGGGTGCGTGCGGGCAGGAAGCGCCGTGAGAGAAACACCGCCTGGATGGGCGCCGCCTCGCCCACCCATTGCGGCAGCACCTCCTGCAGGCGGCCGTCGGCCAGTTCGGTGGCGACGTCCCACACCGAACGCCGCACCAGCCCCAGGCCGGCCAGGGCCCAGTCATTCGCCTGTTCACCGTTGTCGGTCGAGAAGCGGCCGCGCACCCTCACCGTGGTGGCGGGGCCTGGGGATCGTGCCGCGGGCGCAGGGTCCATTCCGCCGGCATGCCACCGCTGCGATTGAGCACGATGCAGTCGTGCTGCGCCAGCTCCGCCGGCGTCGCAGGCAGCCCGCGACGCGCCAGGTAGGCCGGGGCAGCGCAGATCACCCGGCGGTTGTCGGCCAGGCGCCGTGCCACCAGGCGCGAATCCTCCGCGCCGCCAATGCGGGCGGCGCAGTCAAAGCCACCGTCGAGCAGGTCCACCACCGCATCGCTGAGCGAGAGTTGCACGGTGAGCCCCGGATGGGCCGCGGCCAGCGCAGCCAGGGCCGGCCCGATCCAGCGGCGCCCCAGCGCCACGGGCGACGACACGCGCGACAGCCCGCGGGCGGCCTGCCGGCCCTGGCCCACCGCAGCCTCGGCCTCCTCCACCTCCGCCAGGATGCGCTGGCAGCGTTCGAAATACAGGGCACCCTCCTCGGTGAGGGCCAGCCGGCGCGAGCTTCGCTGCACCAGGCGGACCCCCAGGTCACCCTCGAGACGCGAGAGCCGCTTGCTGGCCACGACCGGCGAACAGCCCAGGACCCGACCTGCTGCCGACAGGCTGCCCGCCTGCACGGCATGCACAAAAAGCTTCATGTCTGAAAGTTCTGCCATGGGAGGGATCCGCCTTCGCCATGCCGGCCGGCCAGCCAGCCAGCTTCAACGATGCGGAACAGTTGCTTCTTCGATGCGACGGATTCTCTTGCGAACCGCAAACGCCGACAGTGGGCACATTCACCGATCGCCCTCCCATTCAACGCAGACCTGTCACCGAGGACCCTTGTGATGATCCGACCGCTCCACCGTTCGCGCACCCTCCCGCTGTGGGCCGCCCTGCTGCTGGCCGCCGTGCAGACAGCCCGGGCGGCCCCCGGCGACGAGCTGCCGCAGCCGCGCGCCCGCCTCGTCGACGCTTCGCTGCAGGCACCGCAGCTGGAGCGCATGACGCTGGCCGCCCGTCGCTACTACGCCTTCTGGAACACCGGCGATCCGGCGCTCGCGCGGGCCGCCCTGGCGCCCGACTTCATCGACCGCACCCTGCCGGCCGGGCGACCGCAAGGCCTCGAAGGCGCGCTGTTCGCCTCGCGGCAGATCCGGGCGGCGGTGCCGGACCTGCGTGCCGAGGTGGAAGAGATGCTGGTGGTCGGCGACCGCGTGATCGCCCGGCTGCGCTTCAGCGGCCACTTCACCGGGGTGTTCGGCGACGGCCCGCAGGCCGGGCGCGGCCGTGGTGAGGCCATCGACTTCATCGCCACCGACATCTACCGCATAAGCGAAGACCGCATCGCCGAGAACTGGCACCTGGAAGACAGGCTCACCCTGCTGCAGTAGCTCCAGGTGCTGCCCCGCTGAGGCCGGGGCCGGCACCGGCGGCGCCGTGCTTCAGTGCCGGCGCGTGCGGTCCAGCCGGGCGAAGAAGTCGAGGTAGACCTGGCGCATCACCACCTGCTCGGCCAACATCTCCGCCAGCTGGCGCTGCTGCCCGGCATGATCACCGGCCATCTGCCTCGCCCGCGACAGGCTCTCGTCGAGCGCGATGATCGGCTGCGCAGCATAAGCGGTCCTTTCGGCCGCGGTGGTGTGGCAGGTGCCGGTGGCGGTCTGGGCTTCGTCGATGCCCCACAACGCCGCGCTCGTCACAGCCCGGGCGGCCCTGGCCCGCGAGGCCGGGTCTGGATGGCTGGTGCTGCCGGCACCAGCCAGCGAATCGAATCCGGCCAGCTCGTAGCCATGAGCAAAGAACGACAGGTGCCCACTCGGCCGGTGATGGGTGTCGAGCAGGCAGACCACCTCCCCCATCGTCAGTGTCATGCGGCCCGGCGGCGGCCCGGTCCAGCGATAGTCGTCGTCCGGTGTCACCCACCGGTTGCGGCTCAGGGCCACCAGCAGCGCCGCATAGCGATCGGCCTCCAGCTCCAGCGCCACGAGGGCTTCACCACCCTCCCTGCGCCGGTAGTGGCCGAGCGCACGGTGGCCGATCTCGTGGCCGAGGAGAAAGGCCAGGGCATCGTCGTACTCCTTGCTGGCACGCGTGCTGCGGCTCGCAGCAAACCAGTCCGCCATGCGGCTGTCCAGCGCCGCCATGGCCGCTTCCCAGCTCGGCCCATGGGCCCGGGTCGCTTCGGCCGCGGCCGCCACGGTCCCGGCGGTCGGGCTCGCCGCCATGCCGAGAAACCGGTTCCTCGCATCGATCAGCTCCTGCAGTCCCCGCCGCTGACGCGCCGCCAGGTCCTCGCCGGAGGCCGCCTCCGCTTCCTCGACGCTGGACAACAGGATGCCGCGATAAATGCCCTGCACCACCTTCACGTCGAGCGTGATGGTGCCCGCGGCATCGACGAAGGCAGTGGCGCCACCCCGGTTCTCGATGCGCACCCGCTGCTTGGCGACCGGCTGCACCTCCCGGCCCAGCGCGGTGGAGATCAGCGGGCGCTGCTCCTGCGCCGTAGCAAGCAGCTGGGCCGCCTGCCGCTCCAGGTCCTTGCGGATTTGCTGCAGCTGCGCCTCGCCCAGCTCGGGCAGCCGCGCCATGTCCTCGGGCACCCCGTCGGGATAGAACACCAGGGTGCTGAGGCCGAGGAAGCTGCGCTGCTCCTCGACCTGCCGGCCCCAGACCTGCAGGGTGGAGGCCGCCTCGGACAACAGCTGCCCATGCGTGCAGCCGGCCGCGGCCACCACCAGCGCCGCCAGGCTCAGCCAAGATGCGATTCGGGCCATGACTGCTCCCTGAGTCCTTGCCTTGAACCGGCCGGCGCCGCGTGGCGCCGGCCGTGCGTTCTACCGTGCGCGGCGACCGGGCCGGCCTGGCCGCTAGAGCCCCAGCTCGCCCTGCGCGGTGGTCCGTACCACGTTGTACTGGCTGCCGGCGACGCCCAGCGCCTTGTTGAAGACGACCTTCTCGGCCTTGAACCAGACGTTCATCGCGGAGGGGAACTTGGCATCCAGCTCCAGCACATCGCTGGCGCCTCCCCTCACTTCGCCACGGTAGCCGGCCGAGTTGAGCGCCTGCGCGTCCAGCCCGAGCTGGGCCAGCCACTCGTGGCTGACCTTGTAGGTGAGGCCTTCGGTGGCGATCGTCTCGCGGATCAGGTAGTAGACGCTGCCGTCCATCGGCTGGGCCGTCGTCGCCCAGGTCCGCAGCGCACCCTCGACGTCTTCGTCGGACGTGACGGCGCGACGTCCGCCGACCGACTGCACGGTGGCCATGCGGGTCGAGCCCAGCTTGCCCTGCGCCGAGGCGGGCAAGGCCTCGGCCTTCAGGCCGATGGTCTCGATCAGGCTGGAGAGCGACAGCTCCCGCTTGGAAGCAAAGCTGGGCAGGTATTCGACACCGCCGCCACTGGCCTTGAACACCACGGTCGTGACCAGGAAGCGCTTCTTGTCGGCGTCGATCCGGTAGATGGTGCCAGGCCCGTCGAAAGAGCGCGGGGTGGAAAAGGCTTCAAACCCTTCCCTCGGAACGGACGGCAGTTCCGGAGTGCCGCACGCCGGCAGGCCGGCGGCAAGGAGGGCAACGAAGGCATAGGCAACTGCACGCATTTCGACTTCCCCGTGAAAAAGCGGCGCCCCCGCGACATGCGGGCCGCACCAAGGCCCCCGGCAGCCCGGTCCGACCGGCCGCCGGCCCGGCGGCAGGCGCGCTGCCTGCCGTGTCTCCAGCGTAGTGCAGGCTCCCCGCCACGGCCTCCCTCCTTGTGAGGAGCCGGTGCTGCCACCGGGCCGCCGGCAGCGGTCCGCCGCTTCACCGCCATCGGCCGGCGCCCACCCATTTGAGGGATCGCCCCGGCGCAGCCACCCAGATGAGCGATGGAATCGCCGGCCCACCCCCGATAAGCTGCGCAACCGCAGCAGCCCGGGCAAGCCCGCGGCTTCGCTGGCCACAGAAAGAACCACATCGCGAGAGGGAGCCCATGCAGGGCCTGCAACTGATCCTGACGCTGGCCGTCATCGCCTATTCCATCTACAGCGGCATCAGCTACATGAGCCGCCGGCATGGAGACAAGAACGCCCTGGCCGACCTCAAGCGCCAGGGCCGGGTGCTGCGCACGCTGGACCCTTTCGAGCGCGACGCCCTGCAGCCCTTCCTCACTGATCCGCTCAAGCCGTCCCGCGTGCTGCCCCTGTTGCGCGACGACGTGCTGCAGCTCAGCGGCGAGTTCCTGCGGCACGGCATCCGCACCGGCCAGGGTGGCGAGGTGATGCACAACACGCTCGGCGGTGTCGACGTGGTGCTGCCCTACGACGCCGCCGACCACCTCGACAGCCACAACCTGGCAGAGGTGGTGCTGACAGAGAAATTCGCCATCGTCGTACGGCTGAACGACACTTTCGATCTGAAAGGCGGCCGGGAACGCGCCGCCCTGCGCCAGCGGCAGGACCAGCAATGGACCGCCGGCCGTGCCGGCGCGGTGGCCGACACGGCGCCTGACGCGGCCGCTGCCACCCCGCAGCCGGCCGCGGGCGACGATGACAACACCGAGGAGCAGGTGCGCCAGATTCTGGGCGTGCAGCTGCTCGGCCAGCGTGACGAGACCGAAGCCGAAATCCGCGCCCGCTCGGGCCCGGGGCTCGGCATCCTGGCGTCGCTGGCCTTTGTGGCCGGCTTCCTGGCCCTGGGCCTGGGCAGCAGCGCCAGCGACAGCAGCATGCTCGGCGTCTGGAGTGGCGCCGGGCTCTCGCTGCTGGCCCTGGGCGCCTGGCTGGCCAGCCGGCCGGTGGCACTGCCGGCGGCGCAGAAGGTCAACCGCGCGCGCGGCTCGCTGCTGTTGATCGCGACCGCCGGAAACGCCGCAGCAAGCCCCGTCGGCAGCCACTTTTTCCTGGGCGACAAGTACCCCATCCAGCTGCCCGCGCACTGGCGCGAGCATGTCCTGAGCAGCGGTGCCGACGAGATCGAACTCGAGATGCGCGTCAACGACTACTCGGCGGTGCGCTACCAGCATGCCCTGTCGCTGGACGAGGAGACGCGCCGCTTCCCGCAGGTATGGTGGGGCCGGCATTTCACGCTGGCGCTGGTGGGCGCGCTCTCGGCCGCGTCGCTGTGGCTGTTCAGCGAAAACCTCGCCGCCGACTTCGCACAGGCCGCAGCTGGCCTGCGCGGCGCCTCACCGCGCCATTACGACACGGCCGCCCAGCTGGCCGCCGAGGCACCCGGCTTCGGCGCACTGCTGACACTGGACGCGCAGGTGCGCTGCGATCTGGTGGCGCCGTCGGGCCCCTCGCTCGCCGCGCCCGACTGCGCGCGCCTGCGCTGGGGCGGCACGCCGGCACAGCTGCCGGCGCTCAACCTGGCGCCGCCCGTGCTGGCCCTCTACGACGGCAGCTTCATCGACGCCCGGGGCAATGCCGCGCTCGACATGCTGGCCCAGATGCAGCTGGCGCGCATGGGCATGGAGTCGCCCGGCGCGGCGGCACTGCTGTATGGCCGCATGCCATCCCTGCGCATGGTGCACAGCCTGCCTGCCCTGGTGAGCAGGATCGACGCGGCCTGCAGCGCCGCCGGACAAACACCGCCGTCCAGCTGCGACAGCCTGCGCCGCAACGTCGTGGAGCACCTGAGCCTCGAAGGCGTGGCCACCGAACCGCGGCAGTGGGCCGACCTGGTGAAGCTGCAGCAGGAGGGCCAGCTTGCCGAGGCGGTGGGCATCACCAGCGACAGCCACCTGGCGGACTGGAAGAGCGATGCCCGTGACCTCGCCAGCGAGCTGGCGCGGCGCCAGGCCGATGCCGCGCTGCAGGCGGCCCTGGCGACGCAGCGCGGTGGCGTGCGGCTGACGTTCACGCCCGGCAGCACCACCGGCATCGCCGCGACGGCCGAGGCCGCCGGCCCGGTGGAGCAATGGGCGGCCTACCGCCACAACGCGGGCACCGACGGCCTGCACCGCCTGCGCACCGGCGGCATGGTGATAGGGCAAGCCACCGACGCCAATGGCGACCTGGTGCTCACCCTCGACACCACCCGCAACGGCCAGCATCTGGGCCCGGCACTGATGCGCATCGCCGGCTTGCTGGCCGCCCTCGTCCTGGTGGCCTGGCACGGGCCGCTCTGGTGGCGCCGCCGCCGCGAGGCCGCCCGGCGCGCAGAGCAGGTGCAGCAGTACTGCCAGAGCCGCGCACGGCTGATCAAGACGCCGGACTGAGCGCTGCGCGTTTGCCCCATGAAAAAAGCCGCGACCCAGGTCGCGGCTTTTTTTCTGTGGCCGCCCCGGCCGCCGGCCGGGGCGCACGCACGTCAGGCCGTGCGGATGTTGGAGGCTTGCGGGCCCTTCTGGCCTTCGGTCACCTCGAAGCTGACGCGCTGGTTCTCGGTCAGCGTGCGAAAGCCGGTGCCCTGGATCTCGCGGAAGTGGGCGAACAGGTCCTTGCCACCGTCGTCCGGCGCGATGAAGCCGAAGCCCTTGCTTTCGTTGAACCACTTCACGGTTCCGGTTTGAGTTGTCATGTCGATTCCTTTCAAGTTGATGCGCAGCCCATGCAAACGCACTGCAGAGACGCCAGGAAGATCACCGATAGGGGATTCGACTGCAACCCGCCGGCGCCGAGCGCCGCCAAGCCACAGAGGAGGCCGATGGAAAAACCGCCTTGTGCATGCCTACGGCGCGCATAGTAGCGCGATTGCCCGCCCGGGGTTGCAATAAGGTCGCTCGCCGGCTGTCAAGCGCCCGGTCGGGCATCCGGTCGCAACCGGCATCGCGACGCGAAGCGGGCGTTCGATGCGATGGTTCGCCTGCGCGCGCCGCGCCTCCCCGCGCGAGGCCGGCACGCCAGGAACCCAGATCAACAGGCACAGGTCCATCGCGGCGAGGGAGCCAACCGCGCTTGCTGTCGCTTCTGCGCCTGCGTTCGGTGCGCCGGCGGCAGGCTCTCGCCCGAGACCGGCCGCGCCGCTGGCAGCGACCGCAGCCCCGCCGTCGGGCCTCTGCCGCTTGAAGGACTTCGATGCACCCCTTGCCCGGCCCCCTTCCTCTGCATGAGCTGTTCGACCGCCAGGCCGACCAGACGCCTGATGCCCTGGCCGTCGTGGACGGCCCGCTGTGCCTCACGTACCGCGAGCTGCAGCAGCAGTCGCTGAGCGTCGCGCGCCACCTCCTGCAGGCCGGGCTGCGGCCGGAAGATCCGGTGGGCCTGCTCGCCGGGCGCAGCGCTGCCATGGTGGTCGCCACACTCGGCATCTTGCGGGCGGGGGGTTGCTATGTGCCGATCGATCCCGCCCTGCCGGAGGCGCGGCGGCGCTTCATCGTCGAAGACACCGGCCTGCGCCAGCTGCTGAGCGAGCCCGGGCAGCCGGCGCTGCCACCCCTTCCTGAAGTCGCCAGCCACTGCCTGCAGGCCGTCCTTGCGGCACAGGCTGCCGACCCGCCGCTGCCACAGGTGCCGGCCCAGGCCCTGGCCTACGTGATGTACACCTCGGGCTCCACCGGGGTGCCCAAGGGCGTGCTGGTGACGCATGCCAACGTGGCCAACCTCGCGAAGGACTGCGGTTTCGTTGCGCTGCATCCCGGCGACCGGCTGTTGCTGACCGGTGCCATCGGCTTCGACGCCAACACCTTCGAGCTGTGGGGCGCCTTGCTCAACGGCCTGTGCCTCCACCTGGTCGATGAAGCGACCCTGATCGACGCCCGCCGCCTCGGCCCGGTGCTGCAGGCGCAGCGCATCACCACGCTGCTGATGACGACAGCCCTGTGCAGCCGGCTCGCCAAGCAGGACGCCACCATCTTCGCGCCGCTGCGGCAGCTGCTGGTGGGTGGCGACGCCATGAGCCCGAGCCTGGCAGCCACGCTGCGCCGCGCCGCGCCCGGGCTGCGGCTGGTCAACGTCTACGGGCCGACCGAGAACACCACCTTTTCCACGGCCTATGTCGTCGAAGGCGATGAGCCCGGCGGGGTCCCGATCGGCCTGCCGCTGCGCGGCACCACGGCCCGCATCGTGGACGATGCCGGGCGGCCGGTCGCCCCCGGCGAGGTGGGCGAGCTGCTGGTGGGCGGCGCCCACGTGGCGCGCGGCTATCTCAACCGGCCGGCCCTGACCCGTGAGCGCTTCATCGAGGTGGAGGGCCTGGGCCGCTGCTACCGCACCGGCGACCTGGCTCGCTACCGTGCCGACGGCCAGATCGAGTTCATCGGCCGGCGCGACCGCCAGCTCAAGCTCAATGGCTACCGCATCGAGCCAGGCGAGATCGAGGCGGCCCTGTGTGCCGTCGACGGCGTGCTCGACGTCGCCACCCGGGTATGGGAGCGGGACGGCGAGAAGTTCATGGCGGCCTACTACCTCGGCCGCCACGATGCCCCCGGGGAGCCGGCACTGCGCCAGCGACTGGCCCGGCACCTGCCGCCCTACCTCCTGCCGGCCTTTCTGGTGGAGCTGCCATCCTTTCCGCTGGACGCCCACGGCAAGGTGGACCATGCGGCGCTGCCGTCGCCGTTCGACGCGACCGGCCCTGGCCCGACAGCGGGCGGCGAGGCCGGCGACGAAGACACACGTACCCGCCAGGCCATCGCCGAGATCTGGCAGGAGGTGCTGGGGGTGGAGCGCATCGAGGCCGACGCCGACTTCTTCGCGCTGGGCGGCACCTCCATCAAGGCCATCGGCATTCTCGGCCGGATGACGGCCGCCGGTATGCAGGTCAGCCTGTCGGACATCCTGAGCCACCGGACCTTGGGCGCCCTGTCGGCCTGGGTGGCCACCGCGCAGCGCACGGTTCGGCCGGGCGGCGCGGCAGCGTCCCTGGGCGAGCGCCTGACTGCCGCCTTCCCCGGCAGCCGCTTCACGCTGCGCCGCTACACGGTGGCGCCGCAAGGCCGCCAGCCCGCCACGGAACTGCGCGTGCTGCACTGCGATGGCACACCGGTGGACCGGGCCCGGCTGCGTGCCTGGCTCGCAGCGGAAGTGCCGCCCGAGCAGGCGCCGCATCACCTGGGCGGGCCCGCACCGGGCCATGCCGGCGTCCCCGCCGGACCGATTTCCGCCGAGGCGCTGCGCCGCCTGCTGGGCCTGCGCTCCTTCGCCGACCTGCAGCCGCAGGTGCTGATCGATCACCTGACCCTCGACCGCCGGGCCAACGACATGCGCCTGCGCGCCGCCCGTGTGCTGGCCGAATACCCGTTCAGCCCGGTGCAGCAGCTGCAATACAGCTTCCGCACGCCGCCCAGCCTGGGGCACTTTCGGCTGCAGGAGGTGCTGGACCCGGAGCGCTTGCGCCACGCCTTCCAGCACCTGCTGCAGGAGCACGGGCTGCTGCGCGCCCTGCCGTTCGAGCGGGCTGGCCGGCACTGGTGGCGCGAGCACGACAGCACCGCCGGGCTCAGTGTCGAGCCGACACTGCTGGACCTGTCGGACCACCTGCTGTCCGACGAGCAGTTCGAGCAGCTGGGCCGCGGCCTGATCGAGGCGGTGCGCTTCGACACGGCCCAGGGCCTTCTCTACCAAGTGGTGGTGCTCTCGCGCCACCTGGCCGAGCACGTCGTGGTGCTGTGCTTCCACCATGTGCTGTTCGACCGTGTCAGCGAGGAGGCGCTGCAGCGCGGCCTGCTGGCCCGCTATCGCGACCTGCAGGCTGGCCGCCTGCCCCGCTCCCGCGGCACGCCGGCCTTTGCCCGCTATGTCGAGCAGCTGCATCGCGGACCGCTGGGCGTGTCGCCGCAAGAGGTGATCGAGCGCTATGAGCTGCAGGCCTTCCATGCCGCCAAGCAACAGATCCTGCACGGCGGGCGCAGCCGGCCGCTGGACCATTCCTGCAGCTTCGAGCTGGCAGCGCCGCTGCCCGCCTTCGAGGCCGGCTGCTCGCTCGGCCTGGCGCTCGACCGCTATGTGCGGGCGCTGCATGCGGCCTTCGGGCTGGACGCAGTGCCGGTGCTCTTCATCTACGACGGACGGCGCTATGACGGCCAGGACTACTACGACGTGGTCGGCGAGTTGATCGACTACGTGCCGCTGCTGCTGCGGCCCGGCACGCCGCCGCAGCAGCTGCAGCGCCAGGCCGAGGAACGGCTGGCGCTGGCGAGCCGCCACAACATCAACTTCCTCAACCTGGTGAACAACCCCGAGCTGGAGCCCGCCTGGCTGCCGGTGCGGCGGCTGATCGACGCGGGGCCTGGCTATGCCCACATCGATCTCTGCATGTTCAACTTCCTGGGCAACCAGCCGGGCGCGGGGTCGTGGCGCGAGCACCACCAGGAAGAGGTGCGGCGCGGCCCCAACCCGCTGCCCATCCACTCCTTCCTGAACTGCATTGCGGTGAGCTACCGCGACGGCTTCATCTTCCAGCTGCGCAGCAGCTACGAGCCGCAGGTGGCAGCGCTCAGGCAGGCCATGCTGCAGGCGCCGCACGCCGGCTGATGCCCGCCGCCGGCGCCCGGACGCGCGCCACCTCAGGCGGCCGGCTCGGTGGCCCACAGGCCGGCGGTGTCCATCTCCTGCAAGGCGCCCAGGAAGGGCTTGCCGTCATCGATGTAGAGGCGGGCATCGAGATAGTGCAGCCGGCGGTCCTGCAGGCAGCGGTCGATGTAGCCGCGGTCGATGATGCTGCGGTCGGCCACATTCGCCTCGAAGGCCTTGAGCTTGTCCAGCGCGGTGCGCTGGTGGTCCAGCCAGGAATGGTGGAATCCGGCGGGCTCTTCCAGGCAGTGGATCTCGTTGAGGAAGCCGCCTTCGATGCCGCGCTTGCGCAGGTAGTCGGGCGTGAAAGGCAGGGTCTTGAAGAAGCGGCCCGTCATCACGTACACGCGGTAGCTGAAGTCCGGCATGCCGTGGTTGCTGGCGGTGAAGAGGTTCAGATAGAACACCGAGTAATGCAGCTTGACGGTGATGACGCCGCGCTTGCGCGTCTCCTCCACGATGCGATCGGCATGCCGGCTGTCGAGCACCTCGTCGAGGTCCGACAGGATGACGATGTCCTCGTCTTCCACCTGGCCCGCCAGGCAGCGGGTGGCATGGCTGCGCTGCACCGCTTCGTTGTGGTAGGCGGCATTGCCGCCCAGCAGCTCCCAGTACCAGCGGTCGAAGCCGTCGCGGCCGTGGCGCGTGGGGTCGTAGTAGATCTGCTGCGGCGGCACCGGGCGGAACAGGCCGGCCGCCTCCAGCCAGCGGTAGTCCACCTTGGCGGCGAGCTGCTCCATGGCCGGCTGGCGGGCCCGGAAGGCGGCAAAGCTGGCTGCCTTCGGCACATGGCTGTAAGTGTGGTCGGCCTCGCAAAGCACCAGCCGGTCGACCCAGCGGGCCGATTCGCGCAGCTTGATCTCCAGCGCGGTGTGCTCGTTGAAGAACGGGGAGTATTCGTGGATGGTCATTCGTCTGGCCTTTGAATGTACAAGCGGTGGGACACCCGTTGCACCTCCAAGCAGGCCGCTTCCTGCAGGCGGTCCTGCAGGCGCTGCACCTGGGCGGCCGGGACATGCGCCGGGCTGTAGTAGAAGCGCGCCGCCAGGCTGTCGGCGCGCCGGGTGAGCGTGACGTTGAGCAGGTAGTTCGAGACGTTGCGCGGGTCGGTGGACGGGCCGGTGTCCAGGTCCACCGGCGTATAGAAATCATCGCTGCGCGCGAGCGGGTCTTCGCCCAGGTAATGGAACATCACCCGGGTGGGGTCGTGCAGCGGCGGGCACTGCGGGTCCATCTCGGGCAGCAGGTAGCGCAGCACCAGGTAGTCCAGGCCCTGCTCGGGCAGGGCCTGCAGGCGCTGCGCCAGCCGCTGCAGGCGCCCGGCGTCCAGCAGCGCGCCGGGCGCCTGCGCCCCGGCCGCGCTGACCTGCAGCGGCAGCGCGGCCGAGAAGTAGCCGAGCGTCGCGTGCAGGTCGACCTCCAGCCTGTCGAAGCCGGCCTCGCGTTGCGCCGTCTGCAGGTGCACGGTGGCAATGTCCGGCGCCACCTCGCGCAAGGCGTCGAGAAACAGCGCCAGCCACACGGTGAACGGCGACACCTGCGCAGCCGCGGCTGCCTCGGCAAACGCCTGCAGCGCCCCGGCACCCTCGAGCAGCAGGCAGTCGGCGCTCGCCATCTCGCTGTGCCGGGGCGCCGGCACAGCCGGCTCCCGGTGCTCCGCCGACCCAAGCTGCGCCGCCCAGTGGCGGCGGCACTCGGTCCAGTCCCGGCTGGCGGCGTGCCGCTGCAGTTGCTGGCACCACTGCAGGTAGGAGGTGCGCCCGGCCGGCCGGCCGGCGGTGTCCGGACCGGGCTGCAGCGCTTCCTCACGCAGCCGGTCGAGCAGCAGGCGCATCGAGACGCCGTCAGCCACCAGGTGATGGAACAGCAGGTACAGCACAGGCGTGGGCCGGCCTTCGAAGTGCTCGAACAGCACCACCCTGAACAAGGGGCCGCGCCACAGGTCGAAGCTGTGCTGCAGCGCCCGGGCGTGCTCGGCCACCCGGTCGCGGTGCTGCTCCACCGCGACGCCGCCCAGGTCGACCGACGAGAAGTAGTCCGGCGGCTCCCAGTCGCGCCAGACCTGGCTCAGCGCGCCGGTGTCGGGGTCGCGCCGGAAATGCACCTGGTGGGCGTCCTGGCCCGCCAGCGCCCGGGCCAGCAGGCCGGGCAGCTGCGCCGCCGTGAGGGGCGCCGCCAGCCGCACCGCCAGCGGGATCAGGAAATGGTGCGGATGGGCCAGCGCCCGGCGGAAGAAGCGGTACTGCACCGGGCTGAGCGGATACGCCTGGCCCGCCTGCGGTTGCCATCCGACCGGCGCGGGCCGGTCCGCCGAACCCTGGCGGATCTTTTGCATCAGCTGGCTGCAGGCCGGCAGGGTGCCGCCGCGCAGCAGCTCGGACACGCCGAGCTGCCAGCCCTGCTGCCTCAGCAGCGAAGCGACCTGGATCGCCACCAGCGAGTCGCCACCCAGGGCAAAGAAGCTGTGCTCGTGGCCCACCCGCTCCAGCTTCAAGCAGGTTTGCCACACGGCGGCCAGCACCTCTTCGGCTTCGCTTCGCCCAGCCGGCTGCACGTCGGCCGGCAGCACATCGGCAGCCGGGGCCAGGGCGTGTAGTGCTGCCCGGTCCAGCTTGCCGCTGGGGACGCGCGGCAGCTGCGGCAGGCGCAGGTAGCGCTGCGGTTGCATGGAGCGCGGCAAGCGCTCGCGCAGGAAGCTGTCGAAGTCCGCCTGCAGGTCCGCGTCCCGCCTGGCGGCTGCCGACTCGACCGTGCTGTAGCAGGCCAGCAACCAGCCGCTGCCCGGCTCATCGCCGCGGCGCCACAGGACCGCCGCCTCGGCGACCGCGGGATGTTGTGCCAGCTGGACTTCCACCTCGCCCGGCTCCACCCGGTGGCCGCGGATCTTGAGCTGCAGGTCGAGCCGGCCCAGGTAGTCGAGCGAGCCGTCTTCCAGCACCCGCACCTGGTCGCCGGTGCAGTAGAGGCGGGCGCCTGCAGGCGTGTCGGCCGTGGCCAGATGGGTCGGCACTGGCAGGAAGCGGGCCGTGGTCTCGGCCGGCCGGTTCAGGTAGCCCAGCGCCAGCCCGGCGCCGCCGACGTACAGCTCACCAGCCGCGCCGACCGGCACCGGCCGCATCTGCTCGTCCAGCACGAGGCAACGGGTGCCCGGCAGCGGGCGGCCAATGGGCACCGGCCGGTCGTGCCGCTGCTGCACCGCAAAGCAGCTCGTGTAGGTGGTGTTCTCGGTCGGGCCGTAGCCGTTGACGAACAGCAGCCCCGGGTGGGCCGCCCGCAGGGCCCGTGCCACTGCCGGCTGCAGCACGTCGCCACCGGTGAGCAGCTGCCGCAGCGGCGCGAACAGCGCGACGTCCTCCTGCACCAGCCGGTGGCACAGCGGCGTGCTGAGCAGCAGCGTGTCGATGCGCTGCTCCCGCAGCGCCGCGCCGAGCCGGCGCGGGTCGAGCACCACCTCGGTCGGCACCGGGTAGAGCGTGCCGCCATTGAGCAGGGTGCCCCAGATCTCGAAGGTGCTGGCGTCGAAGCCCGGCGTGTTGACCTGCAGCAGCCGGGTGTGCTCGTCGAGCCGGCAGTAGTTCGGCTGCAGCACCAGCCGCAACACGCCGCGGTGCGGAACCATCACGCCCTTGGGGGCGCCGGTGGAGCCGGAGGTGTACATCACATAGGCGAGCGCCTCGCCTGCGCCGGCGCCCCCCGGGCCTGCGCGGCCCGGTGCCGTGGAGGCCGGCCGCATCGGAGCGGTCAGCTCGCCGGTGGCGCACAGCAACAGGCGCCAGCGGCCCAGGCGGCAGGTTTCCATCAGCGCCGGCCCGGCGATGCGCTCGGCATCGTCGTGCAGGGCCAGCAGCCGGGCGATGCGGCCGTCCTGCAGGATGGCGCGGTTGCGGGCCGGCGGCGAGCCAAGGTCCAGCGGCAGGTAGGCGCAGCCGGCCTTCAGGATGCCGAGCAGGGCGCACACCAGCTCCGCCGAACGCTCGCCGGCCACCGCCACCAGCTCGCCAGGCAGGCAGCGGGTACGCCGCAGCAGGTCGGCCACCTCGTCGGAGGCCTGGTCGATGTCGCGGTAGCTGTGGCGTTGCCCGGCATGCGAGACGACGGCGTCGCGTTGCGGGTGGCGCGCCACCTGGGCGCGGAAGACATCCTCGATGCGCGTAGCGCGGTGCTGCAAGGGCGGGCCGGTCAGCACCTGCTGCAGCCAGGCCAGGTCCTCCCCATCCACCACCTGCAACCGGGCATAAGGCAGCTCGGGGCAGTGGGCGGCCTGCAGCAGCACCTGCCGCAGCTGCCGGGCGATGCGCTGCACGGCCAGCGGGGTGAAGACATCGAGGTCGTAGATCAAGCGCAGGTCCAGGCTGTCACCACGGAGGCGGCAGACCACGGTGAGCGGATAGCCGGTCTTCTCGACCTCGCGCACGAGTTCCGCACGCAGGTCGCCTTCACCGACGGCGTCCTGCCCCGGGTAGTTCTCGAAGACCACCAGCGCGTTGAACTGCAGCGGACCCCGGCCCGAGGGCGCGGCGATGTCGCGCAGCGGGTGCAGGCTGTGCTCGTTGAGCTCGCTGATCTGCCACTGCATGGCGCGCAAATGGCTGCGCAGGTCGGCCGACAGGTCGGGCTGGAACAGCACCGGCAGGGTGTTGATGGCCATGCCCACCATGCCATGCAGGCCGGGCAGGTCATGGTTGCGTCCGCTCAGCGTGGTGCCGAAGAGGCAGGGCCGCCCTTCGTTGCAGGCCGACAGCACCGCACCGAAGGCAAACAGCACGGCCGTGCCCGGCGTGATGCCCTCCACCCGGCGCAGCGGGGCGTCGGGCAGCAGCGGCGCCGCCGGCATGCCAAGCTGGACTTCAGCCTGCCGCGTGACCGGCTTGAGCGGGTCCAAGGGCTGGCGGCGATCGCCGGCGGGCAGCTCGGTCCGCCAGTCGGCTGCGGCGGCCAGGCGGGTCTCGAAATGCCGGCGGGCGGCACGGCCGTCGTGGCGCTGCACCAGCTGCACGAAGTCCTCGAAGCCGGCCGCCTCCTTGTCCACCCCCGGCTGCGGTCCCTCGGCATAGAGCCGGTGCACCCGGGCCAACAGCAGCGGTTGCGACCAGCCGTCCAGGATCAGGTGGTGATGGCTCCAGAGCAGTTCGCAGCAACGCTCGCTGCGCTGCAGCCAGTGCAGCCGCAGCAGGCCCGGACGGTCGAGCTGGAAGGGCGTGGCGCGGTCTTCGTCGATCAGGCGCTCGATGCATTCATCCTGCTCGGCGGGTGCCAGCTGCGACAGGTCGGTCCAGCGCCACTCGAGCGCCGCATGATCGACCACGTACTGCAGGGGCCGGGCCGGCGCCTGCCAGACGAAGAAGGTGCGCAGGGCATCCACCTCGTCGCAGGCGCGCCGCCAGGCCTGCTCCATGCGATGCCGGTCGGGCACCGCCCCATAGCGCCAGACCGCCTGCACGAAGTAGGTGTCGAGCTGCGGCGTGAGCTGCTGGTGGAACAGCATGCCTTCCTGCAGCGGCGTCAGTGGATAGGCCTTGACGATGCGCCGGCCCTGCGCCGCCGCCGGATCGGGAGATGCCAGGGCCAGCGACAGCGCCCGTGCCTGCGCCAGGAAGCGCTCGGCCAGCTGCGCCACCTCGGCCTCTGCCAGCCGGGGCCGGGCATAGCCGACGTGGCAGACAAAGTCCTCGTCCACCACCGAGCAGTTGAATTCGAGCAGCGCGTGGAGGCCGTCCTCCGGCGCCGACACGTCCTGCGCCGCGTTCTCGTCGTACAGCCGCCAGCCGTCGCCGCCGGCCCCCGGCGCGTTGCGGAAGCTGCCGAGGAAATTGAAGACCACCGGCGGCACCGGGCGGGCCAGCCCGGCCCGCACCTGCGGGTCGGGATGGCAGTGGCGCAGCACGCCATACGACAGGCCGCGGTCCGGCACCTGCTGCCAGCAGCGGCGGACCGCCTCGAAGGCGGCCACCGGCGTGACGGCGTCGCCCAGCTCCACCGCAAAGGGGAACAGCGCGGTGTACCAGCCCACGCTGCGCTCCGGCGCTGCCTGCACGCATGCCTCGCGGCCGTGGCCTTCGAGCTGGAACGCCACCCGGCTCGATCCGGTCCAGGCAGAGAGCGCCTGCGCGAAGGCACACAGCAGCAGCGCCATGCGGGCCTCGCCCGCGGTCGCATCCCGCCTCGGCAATACCTCGGCCAGCGGCCTCACCCGCCGCAGTTCGGCCTTGGCCTGGCGCCCGCCACCCGGCGCACCGGGCAGCCGGAAGCCGGCGGCCTGCTCCAGCGTCTGGTGCCAATGCCCGAGCTGGGCCAGCGTCTGCGGCCGTTCGGCATAGGCTTGCAGTGCCTGGCGCCAGAGATGCGGCGGCGTGCCGGGGGCGGCCAGCGGCCGGCCGAGGTACAGCCGCTCCAGGTCGTCGAGCAGGATGCGCCAGGAGACGCCGTCGCACACCAGGTGGTGCAGGCCGATGAACAGGCGCGCCTGTCCGTCGGGATGGCCTTGCAGCAGGCCCCAGCAGGCAGTCTTGCCGCGCTCGAAGTCGAAGCCACCCAGCCAGCGCTGGTACACCGCCTGCGCCGCCGCGTCGGCCTCTGCCGCAGCCAGCCCCTCGCCCAGACGTGCCTGCAGCAGGCGCGGCGGCTCGACGTCGGGCAGGTAGGCCTGCCGACGTTGCCCGCCCCGCCCGGGAAAGCCGATGCGCAGGGCGGGATGGCGCAGGAACAGGTGGCCCAGCGCAGCCTGCAGGCGCGCCCGGTCGGGCTCGCGCAGGCGCACCACCTGGCATTGGCTGAAGAAGGCGGGCTGGGCAAAGTCCTGCTCGAAGAACCAGTGCTGTATGGGCGTGAGCTCGAAAGCCAGCCCCAGCGGCAGCGCTGCCGCAGCGGCATGGGCATCGGCATCGGCGCCTGCCATCGCCTGCAGCGGCACCGCCACGGTGGCCAGGCTGCGAATGTCGGGATGCCGCGCCACCTGCATGCCGGTGATGCGCAAGCCCCGCTCCTCGGCCTTGGCAACCATGCGCATGACCGAGATGGAGTCGCCGCCCAGGCTGTAGAAGTTCTGGTCGAGCCCGATCTCGGGCAGGCCGAGCAGCTCCCGCCAAACGGCCTGCAGCAGGCTTTCCTTGCCTTCGGCCCCGGGCGTCGCGGCCGCGGTGGGCGGCGCTCGCAGCGCAGCCCGCCAGTCCTGCTGCAACAGAGCCCGGCGGTTGATCTTGCCGTGCTCGGTGAGCGGCAGGCAGGGCAGCCGGACATAGTGCTGCGGCAGCATGTAGGGCGGCAGCTGCCGGCGCAGCGCAGTGTCCAGCTCGGCGGCCAGCGTCTCGGCCGGCAGGTCCACCCCTGGCGCCAGGGCGTAGTAGGCGACCAGCCGGGCGGCCGTCTCGCCGGTCGCCGGATGGTAGGCCACCGCGCTTTCGCGCAGCCGCGCGTCCGCGGCCAGGTGCCATTCGATGTCGCCCAGCTCCACACGGTGGCCGCGGATCTTCACCTGCAGGTCGGCCCGGCCGACATGCTCGAGCCGGCCACCGAAGTCGAGCCGTGCCAGGTCGCCGGTGCGGTACAGCCGCTCGCCGTCGCGCGTGGCGGGCAGGCGCAGGTGCCCCGGCAGGGCCACGAAACGCTCGGCCGTGACGGCCGGCCGTGCCCAGTAGCCCCGGGCCAGGCCCGGCCCGGTGAGGCACAGCTCGCCCACCACCCCCGGCGGCAGCGGCTCCAGCCAGCGATTGAGCACCAGCACGCGGTGCCCGGCGATGGCCTTGCCGAGATGGGGCAGGTCACCCGCTGCGAGCACGGCTGCCGTGCAGGCCACGGTGGCCTCGGTGGGGCCGTAGAGATTCATCAGCGTGCGGCCGCCGGCCCAGCGGCGCACGATGTCCGGCGTGCAGGCTTCGCCAGCCGAGCCGAGCAGCCGCAGATGGGGCAACGGGTGGTCGCGCGCAGTGCGCAGCACGCTGGGAAACAGCAGCGCGACATGGATGCGCTGGCGGTCCAGTGTCTCGGTGATGTCGGCATAGGGCGGCAGGTCGTGGGGGGCGGCCACCACCAGCGTGGCGCCGGCGCTCAGCGTACCGACCCACTCATACACCGAGGCATCGAAGGAGAAGGACGCGAACTGCAGCACCCGCACGCCGGGCGCCAGCCCGAAGCGTGCCCACAGGTCGCGCGCCAGCCGGCAGACGCTGCCGTGCTCCACCATCACGCCTTTGGGCTGCCCGGTGGAGCCGGAGGTGCAGATGATGTAGGCCAGGTCGCCCGCACGCGGCGGCCGCGCCGGCTGCAGCCGCACACCAGGCGGCGGCGGCTCGGCCGGCGTCGGGTCCAGCTGCAGCACCGCCTCCGCCGGCCAGGCCGGTGCCACACCGGCAGCCGCCCCGGCCTGCCACAGCCGGTCGTGGAGCGCGCGCTCGGTGAGTGCGAGCGGCGGGGCGATCTCGCCCAGGATGCGGGCCAGGCGCGCATCGGGCTGCACCGGGTCGAGCGGCAGGAAGGCCCCTCCCGCCTTCAGCACCGCCAGGGTGGCCACCATGCGGGCCAGCCCGCGCTCGAACAGCAGCGCCACCGGGGTGCCCGGCGCGAGGTCGGCACCCCGCACGCGCCGGTGCGCGGCCAGCAGGCGTTGCGCCAGGCGATCGGCTTGTGCGTCGAGCTCGCGGTAGGTCAGCGACTGGTCGCCGTACTCCAGCGCCAGCTGCCCCGGTGTGGCGGCGACCTGTCGCTCGAACAGGCGCGCCAGCGTGTCGGCGGGATCGAGCTCCACCGGCAGCGAGGCCAGCGGATCGAGCAGCGCTTGTCGCTCCTCCTGCGGCATGAAGGGCAGCCGGCCCAGCGCCTGCCCAGGTTCGCGCAAGCTCGCCTGCAGCAGGTGCAGCAGGTGGGCCTGCAAACGCTCGATCACTCGCGCTGCATGTCGTATGGGGCTGAAGAGGATGCGCAGTGCCAGGCCGGCAGCACCGCTTCCCGCCTCTGACTGCACCTGCAGCACCAAGGCCGCCTGGCCGGGCCCCGGCCGCCCGGCGGCCGCAGCATCGGACGAGGCCGCCCCCGCATCGCTCCACAGCAGCGCTGAGCCCTCCCCGCTCAGCGACGCGCCGCCTGCATCGCAGCTCAGGCTGCGCGCGACGGCCAGCGGCGAGAGCCAGGGACTGACGCGGAACGTCAGCCGGCGGCTGGCTTCCGGCAAGGCGCCCGGCCCCGGCCCGCCCGGCGCGGGCGCGCCAGGCAGCAACACCAGCTCCGGTGCCTGGTCATGGAAGTAGCGCACCAGCAGGCTGCACCAGACAGCCCCCAGCCAGGCGAGGGCGCTGACGTCGTGGCGGGCGGCAAGGTGCTGCAGCGCCGCCGCTTCCTGGCGCGGCAGCAGGGTCCAGGGCAAGGCGGACAAGGACGCCTCGGGGTCGGGGTGCGGCGCTGGCGCCAGCTCGGTGGAGGCCATTTCGCGAGTCCACTCCATGCGGAAGAAGCTGGGAAAACAACCGGGGGGTGCCCGGCTGCCCGCAGCCTGCTGGCCGCCCTGGGGGATGTCAACGCGACAGGAGGACAGCTTGCATTTCGTGCTCCGCTGCGCCAGCCGCCGCAAGGACTACGGGCTGCCGCGGCCGCTCCAGCGCCGCCTTCAGCGCAGCCAGGCCGGCCCGCGCGCTGGCGGCCCAGGAGGCCGGCGCTGCACCGGCCTCGCCGGGCTCACCCAGCACGGTGAGGAGCACCTCGGCCCCGCTGCCGTGGGGCACCGCGCGCAATGCGATGAACACCGCCTGGTCCTGCGCAGCCAGCACGCAGTGGTCGGCGACCCCGTAGGCATTCGGCGCTGCGAAGCGCACCTTCACCCGGGTGCCGTCGCTGCGTGTCGCCAGCCAATCCCCCTTGCGCCGGCGCAGGGAAGCGCCGATCCACGGCGCCCAGCGCCGGAAGTTGAGCGGGTCTGCCAGGTAGTCGCAGACCTCGGCCCAGGGCCGCGCGATGCCCACCTGCACGGTACGCGCCCGCATGTGGCCGCCCTCAGCCGCACTGCTTGCCGCCGTCAGCGAACAGCACCTCCAGGCGCTTGCGCAGCTCCTCGGGCGAGGGATCTTCCTTGTGGGTGGAGATGAACCATTTGTGGCCGAAGGGATCCACGATGCCGCCGCAGCGGTCACCCCAGAACTGGTCCTGCACCGGCATCGTCGGCGTGGCGCCGGCCTTGATCGCCTGTGCCACCACCGCATCGGCATCCGGCACATACAGCGTGGTGACCGAGGCGGAGCCACCCAGCGTGAGCGGGCTGAGCGATTGGTACTCCGGGTTCTCCTCGGTGAGCATGAAGCAGGCCGGGCCGACCTCCATCTCGGCATGCAGCACGCTGCCGTCGGGCGCATCCAGCCGCAGCACCAGCCGGGCGCCGAAGGCGCGCTGGTAATAGAGGATGGCGTCGGAGGCACCCTTGACGATCAGGTAGGGCATGGCGCCGCGCGGCGCGGGCACGGCGGGCGGGCTTCCGGCCGAGCCGGCGCTTGCCGGGCGGGCGGCCGCCTGGCTCGCGATCTCGGCACGCAGGCGGTCTTCCTGCTCGCGCAGCTCGGGGGTGAACTCGGCGCCGAAGTCCTCGGCCTCGAAGATCTGGCGGATCTCCACGTCGGTGTCGGTGTCCAGCGGGTTGGGGCAGCGCTTGAGCCAGTCGATGGCCTCCTGCAGCGAGCTGCACTTCCAGATCCAGAAGCCGGCGATGAGCTCCTTGGTCTCGGCGAAGGGCCCGTCGATGACGGTGCGCTGGCTGCCGGAGAAGCGCACCCGGGCGCCCTTGGCGCTCGGGTGCAGGCCTTCGCCGGCCTGCATCACGCCCGCGTTCACCAGCTCCTCGTTGTAGCGGCCCATCTCGGTCAGCAGCTGCTGGCTGGGCATCACGCCGGCTTCGGTGTTCTTGTCTGCCTTGATCAGCACCATGAATCGCATCGTCCTATCTCCATCGGTTGGTGAGTGAGGGCAAGGAAGCCAGGCGCTTCCCTTCCTTCCCCACGACGAAGCAGCCGCGACGGATTCGACGGCGCAGGCCCATCGCCGATGTAACAGTTCTTGTCACGCCTGTCGTTGCGCGGAAGGGGGCGGGCCACGCCTTCGGCGCGGGCCCGAGCAGCCGATGCTAGGTGCGTGGCGCGCCAGCCCGGTGATCGCCATTGACGTCTTGCAGCCGCCGGCCGCCTGCTGCCTGCAAGGCGGCCTCATGGGCGGGGTTTTTGGGCCCGAAGCACACTTCCTGGCCATGTGCAGGGCACCGACCGGCAGGCCTCGCACCCCTGCGCTCGGCACCTGCCTTGCGGCACCGCCCCACCTCGAACAGGAGACCCGGATGTCAGCGATCCCCGGTGAGCATGTGCTCTATGGCTACAAGGGCAGCGGCAGCGCCTCGATAGAAGCGGCGCTGACCCTGGCGCGGCTGCCATTTCGTGGTGTCAATGCAGCCTCATGGGACGAGTCGTCCGAGCTGCAGGCGCTGCAGGCGGTCAACGGCCTGAAGCAGATCCCGGTGCTGCGCTGGCCCGACGGCACGGTGATGAGCGAGAGTGCGGCCATCCTGATCGAGCTCGGCCTGCGCCACCCCGACAGCCGGCTGCTGCCGAACGAGCCGGCCTTGCGGGCGCGAGCGGTGCGCGGCCTGGTGTACATCGCGGCCAACTGCTATGCGGCGATCGGCATCATCGACTACCCCGAACGCTGGACCGCCGCCACGGCCGACACCGAGCGGACGCGGCTTGGCGAGGGCGCCCGCAAGCGGCTGCACCGCCTGTGGGAGAACTTCGCCGACACCTTCATCCCCGCGGACGGCTCGCCCTTCCTGAGCGGCCAGGACCAGCCCGACGGGCTGGACCTGCTGGCCGCCGTGGTGTCGAAATGGTCTGGCGCCCGGGCCCACCTGCAGCAGGCGCGGCCCGGTTGTCACGCGGCGCTGGAGCGCGTCGATCGCCACCCGCAGGTGCGGGAGGTGTTCGAGCGGCATTGGGGCGCGAGGACCTGAACCTGACCGCCGCCATGACGCCTGCGCGCCAGGCAGCGACGTTGCCGCGCGATCGGTCTACCGCGTCCCGGCGTTGTCATGATGAAGGGCGCCTTCGTGATGGATGGTCGCCACCACGATCTCCTCCGAGCTGGACGGCCGCAAGCCGTCGGTCCGCCCGGCGAAGTAGCGCTGTGCCAGGTCGGCAGCCGAGAGGTGGTGGACGTCGCCGATGCCGGCCTGGCGGACCAGCGCCAGCATTTCCTCGGGCGTGAAGAAGCTGAGGAACGGGGTACCGGCGGCACGCGCGTACTGCTCGGTGGCCAGCCGGCCTGCACGCTCGGCCGGCTCGATCCGGTCGATCGGCAGCATGAAGCTCATCACCAAGGTGGAGCCGCCCGGAAGCCGTGCGAGCTGACCCAGCGTGGCGAGGATGGCTGCGCGCGTGAGGTACATGGTGACTCCGGTCGACGCCACCACCGTCGGCTTTCGCGGATCGAAGCCGCACCCGGTCAGGCGGTCCCACCCGTCTTCGCCGGCCTCGAAGTCCACCGGCACGAAGTGCAGCCAGGCGGGGGCATGCCAGCCCAGTGCGGCCAGCCGGTCCCGCTTCCACGACTGAGGGCCCGGCGCATCCATCTCGAAGACCTGAAGACCGGGCGTGGGCGGCATGCGTTGCGCAAAGGTGTCCAGCCCGGCGCCGAGGATCAGGTATTGCCGCACGCCACGGCGCACCTGCGTCGCCACCAGGTCCTCCACGCAACGGCTGCGTGCGACGATCGATGCACGCGCACGAGCGCTGCGCTGCAGGTCCATGTCTGCCCGCCGGTGCCAGTCGTCGCCAGGCGCAGCCAGCTGCAGCCCGACCACGTCCTCGAACACATGCGGCGGGGGGTCCGCTTGCACATGCAGTGCACGCCAGAGGGCGACGCGCACGGCAGTCGCTTCAGGCGCGCAGGCCAGGGTGTCCTGCATCGAAGTGTTCTCCTTCAGGCATGGAATCGTTCAGGGCCGCCGGCACGGGCAGGCGCGTCACCAGCACCACCGCCAGTGCGCACAACAGGCCCACAAGCAGCATGACAGCCGTCCAGCCCCACCGCTCGACCAGCGCACCGGCAAGCGCGGGCCCGAGCACCAGGCCGAGGTTGTTCCCCTGCATCAGCAAGCCGTTGCCCGCGCCGGCGAGTTCCGGCCGCGACACCTGCCGGGGCGCCTGGGCGAACAGCGTGGCCGGTACCAGCCCGGCGACACCGCCGAACGCCAGGCACAGCGTGTAGCGGACCCACCCCTGTGCGTCGAGCAACAACACGCCCGCAGCGCAGGCGGCCAGCAACAGGAAGGCGGGTCCCAGCAAGTGGTTGGCACGCGCGCCTCGTGCCAACAGCCAGGCAGCGGCGAGGTTGCCCCCCGCCCCCATCACCACCGCCCATGCCGACAAGCGACCCATCCGGCTGGCCTCGCCCAGCCCGGCAGACGACAGCAGCGTGGGCAGGAAGCCGATGACCGCGAAGTACGCAGTCGTGAACAGCAGGAACAACAGCGCCAGCAGCAGCGGCCCGCGGGCCAGCCACACGTGGTGAAGCCCGGTGTCGTGGGACGGCCGCTGCGCTGCCCCGGCACCCAGTGGAGACAGCCTCCACACGCCGGCCGCGCCACCGAGGGCCAGCGCAGCGCTTGCCCACCACAGCGCCTGCCAGCTGCGCTCCAGCAAGGGCGGCGCGATGACAAGCGCCAGGCACATGCCCAGCGGCATGAAGGTGCTCCATGCGGCCAGCGCTGCGCCGCGCGAGCGCTGCGGCATCGTTGCTGCGATCAACACCGGGGCGGCCACGGTCGCCGCCTGGAAGCCGAGCCCTTCCACCAGCCGCGCGGCAAACAGCAGCCACACGCCCGGCCACAGGGTCGCCAGCACAGCCGCCAGCGCTTGCAGCAGGAGCCCCGCCACCACCACCCGCTTCGCGCCCAGCCGATCGACAGCCACCCCGGCCAACAGGCCCACCAGGGCACCCACCACCCCGACGGCCGACAACAGCCAGCCCGCGCCCTGCTGCGACAGACCGATCGACTGGCGAAGCGCATCCATGGCGGCCGGCACCTTCCCGATCTGCACCGCAGACACCACACCCGCGCCGATCAGCAGCAGCGCCGCCGGCCAGCCGGCGAGACCGGCCCGTCCGCCTGGTGAAGCCATCCCTTTGCATTCCTTCATGAGCCGCGACTGTGCAGGTGTGAAGCGATCTGGTGAAGTGACATAATTTCGCTACAACCGATCCACTTCTTCGATCAATGCTGGACGCGCTGACCCTTGGCCAGATCCGCACCTTCGTCGCCATTGCGGATGCCGGTGGTTTTCGTGCCGGTGCAGCCCGATTGAAGCGCGCGCAGTCGGCCGTGAGTCACGCGGTGGCCATGCTCGAGAGCGAGCTGGGCGTGCAGCTGTTCGAGCGAAGCGGCCGCAGGCCCACCCTCACGCCACACGGTCAAGCGCTGCTGGAGGACGCGCGGGCGGTTCTGCTGCAGGTCGACACCATGCGGGCGCGGGCACACGGCCTCACCGCCGGCCTGGAACTGCAGCTGCCGGTCGTGGTGGATACCCTCTTCCCGCTGCCGCTCGCCTGCGAGGCGCTGCGCGCCGTGAACCAGGCATTCCCTTCGGTACGGGTGGAGCTGGCCGTCGCGCCGCTGGGCGAGCCGCTCGCCGCATTGCAGGAGGGGCGCTGCACACTGGCCATCACGGTAGGCGAGGAGTTCAAGAGCCGGCGCATCCTCCTGCAGGCGCTCGCGCAGGTCTCGGTGCTGCCGGTGGTGGCGACCGGCCACCCCTTGGCCGTGCTTGTGCGCGACGGCCTCGAGCCCGGCCCGGCCGAGCTCGCCGATCATCTGCAGATCGTGCTCGCCGACCCGTCGCCGCTGTCGGCCGGCCGCGACTTCGGCTTTTTGTCACCGCGCACCTGGCGCGTCCTGTCGCAGGACGCCAAGCATGCGTTGATCTTGGCCGGCGTGGGCTGGGGGCGGCTGCCATCGTGGCTGGTGCAGGCGGACCTGGAGGCGGGCCGCCTGGAGCGCATTCCAACGCAAGCCTTCGGGCCGCGCGGCGAGGCTCGCCTGCAGGCCTACCTGGCGCATCGAAGCGACCAGCACCTGGGCCCGGCCGCCCAATTGCTTCGTGAAGTGCTGATGGGCAGCGCCGGCGAGGCGCGGCGGCGATCCACACGTTGGCCTTGAGGCCGCCCCGGGGCGCTTGCCCGGCGGGTGGGACAAGGGCGGTCGCTTGCAATGACCGTCGCGGTGAACCAAGCGCTGCTGCCGACGATGGCGGCTTTTCACCGCCGTGCTCGGCGCACACCGGCTCGCCCCGAGCGGGCCAGCCTTCCCCGCCAGGACGCGCCGGTCTCGCTGCCAGGCGTGCCGCAGCGTCGAACGGTGGATGTCTCGATCAGCCCAGTCCCGCCTTGTCCAGCCCGAAGAGCTGGTCCTTGGAGCCGGGGGCGGTGCGGAAGGCGACATTCATGCGGTTCCATCCGTTGATGGCTGCCACGCGGAAGGTCAGCTGCGAGAGCTCCTGCTCCGAGAAATGCTGGCATGCCTCCTGGTAGGCCGCATCCGACACGCCTTCGGGCTCGATGCGGGTCAGGGCCTCGGTCCAGGCCAGTGCCGCGCGTTCCTTCGGGGTGAACAGCGGCGATTCACGCCAGATGGCGACATGGTGCAGGCGCAGCTCGCGCTCCCCCTTCAGCCGGGCCTGCTTCACGTGCATGTCCAGGCAGAACGCGCAGCCGTTGAGCTGCGAGGCGCGGATGTCCACCAGCAAGGCCAGCCCTTCGTCCATCCGGAAGGCCATGCTGAAGTCCAGGTACTTCTTGAAGAGCTCGGGCGACTGGTGCGTGTAGTCGAGGCGTTGATGCGGTGTGCTCATGATCGGGATCCTTGCGTGCAATGGTTGAAGGCCAGCCGAACTGCTGGCCACACCGTCATGACGACGCAGGCCGGGGCGATGTGACATCGCGGGCAGGAGCCAGCCCGGCATCGGCTCAGCCTCGTGCGGAGGGCACCGCATCGGCTTCGCGCCGCGGTCGGCAGCTTGGCGGGCCGGACGACCCCTTCCGTTGGCTTGGAGGCCGCAAGCGAGCTTCACTTGCGCGCCCTGCCTCACCGCACCGGCGCGGCGTGCTTGCACGCAGGATGCGCCGCACAGAGGCGGCCTCGCTGCGCCAGCGGAATGCCGCGCAACCGGATCACCGCCTGCAGCACTTGGCGTCCGCGAGCGCCTAGGGTCGGTCGTCCGTCGGCGTGCTGCCGGACGCTCCCACCTGCTGGCGCTTCATCCTTGCAGCGGCCTTGAACGCAGCGAGAATGACAAGAAGTGCGACAAGGTACACCGCGACATTGAGGCAGAACGCGAAGGGCCGGAACTCATCTTCCACGATCGCCACGTTGCGCTCGCGACTGATGCCCGGAGCATCGAACAGGTATGCAATCGGAAATCCCGCGTTTCGTACAGGCTCGAGGCACAGCTGGTCATGACGCGGGCCACACACATTGCCGTAGGCGGCCAGCTCCGGCCCGGTGCGTTCCACCTGTCCCGAGAGCGAGGACAGCAGGACCGCCAGCAGCACCGCACCGCTCCAACGTCCGAAGTGAACCCGGCGGGGACGCGGCATCGTTCCGCGAGCAGGCTCCTTATGATTCGGGGAACGTGGCATTCTGCTTTCTCCTTTCTTCCGGCGGCGCCGGCATGGCGGGTCGGGATCTGACGTTTCGGCACCTGCCGGGTTGGAGCAATCGGCCGATGCTAGCGGCCTTGAGCAACCCGGCGGCCCCCGCTGGCTCTCCACCGACGTCCCGGCTTCGATGCCGGACCCTGCTCCACAGCCTGGCCATCGGCGTCCCAAGACCTGGCCGACGCGCGGCCAGCGCTTTCGGGACGATTCGACCGGCCGCAGCCGGTGGGTGACCCGACGGCGACGAGGGCCGGCCAGCCTACTGCGCTTCGACCCGGTTTCGGCCCGCCTGCTTCGCCCGGTAGAGCGCCACATCTGCACGCCCGATCGTCGTCGCGATGGAGTCGCCTGGCTGGTGTTGAACCACGCCAGCCGACAACGTCACGTGGAAGCTGGACGCCCCCACCTCGACGGCTGCATCGGCGAACTTGTGGCGCAGCCGCTCGACGCCGCAATGGGCCGGCGGGAGGTGGGTGTCCGGCATGAGCAGCAGGAACTCCTCGCCGCCCCACCTTGCCAAGGTGTCGGTGGCCCGCACTTCCCTGCTGCCCACGCTGGCCAGCTGCCTGAGGGTTTCATCACCACCAGCGTGGCCATGTTCGTCGTTGATCCGCTTGAAGTGATCGAGGTCGATCATCGCAATGCAGAAGGGGGCGCCATTGCGCACGCTGCGCGCATGCTCCCGCTCCATCAGCTCGGTGATCTGGCGCCGATTGGCCAGGCCGGTAAGTTCATCGCGGGTGGCCAGGTACTGGATGCGTTCGAGGGCCTGCGCCAGATCACGCCGCTGGTCTCGCAAGCGGGTGCGCAGCCGGTTGAGTTGTGCAGCAAGCACCGAGACCGCCGGCATCATCGTGCCCACCAGCAGGAGGTGGGCAGCCTCGACCGCCGGGTTGAAGACGCTCGGATCGCGGCGCGCCATGATCACCATGGTCAGGCCGAAAAGCAGCACCGAATAGAGGCTCATGCCGGCCACCTTGCTGGTGGGCAGCGAGAACATCCCGAACATCAGCACCACCATGACCAGAGGAAAGACCGCACCTCGCATCGGCCCTGCAATGGCATAGGCACCGGCACAGCAGGCGACGGCATAGGCCATCTGCCAGAGTGTCAGCGAAGGGTCGCTGAACCGTTCCGACCACCCGGTGCGGATGGCCAGAAAAAACGCGCAGGAGCCGCCAAGCGCCACCACGGCCCACAGGACGGCCGCCTGCCACGACGCATGGCCTGTAGCCGCAGCCAATTGCATGGCCACCACACCAGGCAGCGTGAACACGATGGCCGCCATCGTCTGCGTCAGCCGGATGCGCCGCTTGACGTCATGCGTGAAAACGAAGGCCGCCATGCCACGGTATCGGCGCCGGGGGGTCGACTCGCTAGGGTCCCGAGGTATCACGGTCATGGGGAATGGGTGCTGAAGCCGGTGCCCCCAGTATCGCTTGCACCGCCCCCTCTGGCGGAGGGGGACTCCCGGAGGGACGCGGGCCGTGTCCGATGAGCGAAGTGCCTGTCGTGAAGCACCGGTGGACGTGCCGGCGCCGGGAAGGCGGAGGCCTTTGCGCAGCACCGCTTCGTGGTACCTTCCGCGCCCCTGTCCCTACAGATGGATGGACCGGCCGGCGGCCGCCAGTGGCAGGGAGGAACTGGACCATGCCATGAGTGAAACGTCGCCCAACCTGGGGCTGCCCCTCCACATTCTTGCCGACCTGCCCTGGTCGTTCACCGAACCTGCCGCGGCCGACGTCGGCTCTTTCGTGGAGGAGCTGCGCGCCTGGGGCGACACCATCCACGTCGATGTCGACGAGCGCGAGCTCCAGACCCGTTTCCCGGGCACGGCGTTGAACGTGAAGTGGGCCTACTGGGTGCGCGAACCGTCCGACGGGGAGTGGCAGCAGCGGGAGGCGGTCGTCAAGATCCGCTGCGAAGAACGGCCGAGCTATGCACAGGTGCTCTTCTCGGTGCATGCGGCGGTTCATTCGATCTTGAGCGACCAGGACCATCATTTCTTCGAAGGCCTGCAGCTGGTGCAAGAGGCGGGCGACGACGACGTGCCCGTCTACGAAATGCACCTCGGGAGTTGACCTGGCGCCCGGCACACGGGCAGGCAGCAATCCCCTGGTCGGCGTGAGCGTGTCAGGCCCAACGAGGGCCGGCGGTATGGCCGGCCGTTCGGTCCTGGCCCGGCGCGCTCGCCTGCCCGCGTCGGCTTGCCTGGGACGCGGTGAGGCCAGCCGCTCATGGCACCATGCTCCCGGCTGCCGGTCCGCCACCCATCGCAGCCAGCGGATGCAGGGACTGTGCCGCCGCCCCCGCGGCCAGCCGCCCGGTGTCTACGCCGCCTTCGCAGCTGCGAAGGCCAGACGCCGGACGGCACTGATAGCGGCACGGTCCATCAGGCCAGCTCCAGCTCATCCAGCAGAGCGGCGAGCCGTTGGCGAGCGGCGCCTTCCAGGGTGTTGAGTGGCAGCGGCAAGCTCGGATGACCGGCCCATCCGCGAAGCTCAGCCGCCGTGGCAATCACGCGAAGGCTGCCGCCGCACTGCCCGAAGAAGGACCAAAGCGGCTGCATGCGCCCGGACAGCCGCGCTGCCTCTTGCGCATCGCCAGCCTGCGCAGCGCGCACGATTGCCAGCGCTGCCTTGGGGAAGAGCCCCCCGACCACCGAATACCAGACCTCGCACCCGGCATTCAAGCCGGTCGCGGCGAAGGCATCGCCGCTCACGCCGATGCTCACATGAGGGGGGATCAGCGCACGCAGGCGCTCGACCCGCGCCCTGGCTGCGTCCGGCTCCGCCGGCACACCAGGGATCTTGATCGATCGCACATTGGGCAACTGCGCGATGCGGCCATGCAACTCGTCGCTGAACTCGAAGTGGGTGGTCCCGGGATTGTCGTAGACGCACAGCGGCACCGACAGGCCGCGCGACACGGTTTCATAGAGGCCGAAGACCTCGTCGGCGGACAATTTCTGGTACGACACCGGCGCCAGCAACACCCCGCTCGCCCCGGCTTTCTGCGCGTCTTCGGCCAGCGCCAGCACGTCTCGGGTGCGCAGGGCGCCGATACCGACGATCACCGGCGTGCCGCCGGCATGGGCAACCGCCAACCCGGCGATCCGCGCTCGTTCTGCGCGCGTGAGATAGGCATAGCTGCCGGTCGAGCCCAGGCAGCCGATGGAGTCGACACCCGCGGCCACCAACCGCTCGACCAGTCGGACGAATGCGGCTTCGTCGATGGCATCCTCGTTCATGGGGGTCAAGGGAAACGCGCTGAGACCGGGAAACACGTGATGACTCCTGATGCCGATCGAGAGGGAAGGGACAGGCCGGGCTGTCGGCCCGGATCAAGGATACCGGGAATGCGGGCGTTGCTCCTCGCCTTCGCCGACGGCCACAGCCTGGGGCGGCCGAGGCAAGCGCTGCGGGCGCCGTCGGGCGAACGCGTGGGCTCGACGAGGCAGGTGGGACTGGCCAGCGCTCGTGCACGCCTGCAAGAGCGGACCACCCGCCTTGGGTTGGAAGATGCGCTGGATGGCGATCAGGCCATCGGCGCCCACCGCAGTGGCCAGTGGAGTCGCTGTGCGCACCCCGACCGGCGGTGTGTGCCTGCACGAAGGCTCTCGCCCCTCCACGAGGCAGCGTCGGCACCCGTGCCGGTCAACCCGCGTCAGCGTGCAGTGGCGTCGTTGCCGACTGCATGACGCAGCTCGGGCAACGCTGAAGCGGTCTGCGCCCCTTGGTGCGGTTTTGGTCCGGACATCGGTTGTTTCGTCGTGCCGTGCGATCAGCAGTTGGCACGATCCGGCCAGGCGGCCGCCTGCGAGCCGGTGGCCTGGCGACAGGAAGCGGCGACTGTGACCGGTCGAGACCGGCGTAGCGACCGGTGCCAGCGGCGCGTGCCGCTGCAGACTGGCGATGTCGGGACGTCATTGGAGACGCCGTGAGAGGCGGTCGGCGCGACCGGCATGCGGCCGTGCCGCATTCTCATCCAGCGATCGACAACCGGGGGAAGATGGCGATCTGTGTGTCGTCGTCCTCCAGGTCGGCGAGCGCGTGTTTCGTCGCATGCGCCATGTCGGTGTCGACGTCGTCATTGCTCCAACCGACATACACCCGCATGTTCTTCCCCAGAGCCTGGTAGCCGCGCAGCATGTCGGCGATGGCATCGGCGCAATGTCCATTGCTGCCGTCGCGCTGGCATGGAATGAGGAAAGAATAGATGTACAGCGTGGACGGCTCGCCATAGGTCGAGGCGTAGCGGCTATACCATTTGTCGAACTTGGCGAGGACTTGCTGCTCGGTGTGCCGCGGCTGCGACATGGTCCAGTACGAAGCCAGCCAGTTGGCCACCTGCGGCTGCTTGTCCGAATGTTCGCCGCCGACGCGCACGCACTTCTCCTTGGGTCGGCTGACCACCGCGGGTATCAGTGCCTTGTGGTCCTCGAGGTCCATGGCAAACACGCAGAACTGTTCTGCGCCGGTGCGATAGAGCTTGGCTTCCCGCCCAAGCAGCGTCAGGTTGTTGCGGGGATCCGTGTTGTAAGGCATCGCTCGTCCTTGGTTCAAGTGCTCTGGCCCTTCGAGCCAACCGGCGCGTCCCGGCTCCGGCAAGGAGCGGGATACACCACGATCAGGTCATTGTTAAGGACCTTGATGAGGGGGCGCACCCCCACCAGTTAGGGATTGCTGACTCGCCAACTCGGCCCCGTCCCTGCATTGTGGATCGTTCGGCAGCCGGCTCGTCCGGCATGAAGCTGGCCCGGGATGGGCCGGCAAAGCTGGCCACGAAGAAGGGCAGGTCCACCGGTGAGCCGATCGCGCTTTCGCTGCGGCAGGCGAGCCGGGTGCACCGCCGGGGAGTGCCAGCACCCGGGTCCGGACCGTGCCCCCGAGCGGCCTGGGCGAGTCCCGGCCATCGCGATCGAGCCCGGCAGCGATGTGCATCTCCGCGACAGTGGGCAAGCGGGTGCGCGCACCGCATCCAACTCGATTTCAGTCGTCCAGGCAAGCCGGCGACAACGCAGGTGTGGCGAACTTCAACCGCCGGCTGCGCCAGCCGTGCCAGAACGCCAGCTGGTCCTTGTCACTGGCGGACGCACAGGTCAAGATCGCGGGCAGGGCCAGTCCCGACGGTCGAGCGATCGCCTTGGACGATGGAGAAGGGTCGCACTCCTGTCCCCCGCCCGTCGGCGAAAGGAAAGTTCAAACAGGAACCGAGCAACATGAAGCGTATGGAAGTTCTAACATCGGCCTGCGAACCACTGGATACGAGCGATCCGGCTTACTTGATCGTGGAACGCATCCGCGGGCTGCGCGTCGATCTGGTGGTCTGCGGCGAGACCGGCTGTGGCAAGGACCGGCTTGCCAGGTACCTGCATGAACGCGACACGCCCACCGCGCCTTTCGTCGCCCTCAACTGCGCGGCGGTGCCCGAGTCCTTGGCAGAGGCGGAGTTGTTCGGCCACGAAGCAGGGGCCTTCACCGATGCGCAACAAGCACGTGTGGGGAAGATCGAGCATGCCCATGGCGGCACCCTCTATCTGGATGAGATCGACAGCTGCCCGCTGTGGTTGCAGGCCAAGCTGCTGCGCGCGGTGCAGGAACGCGGCGCCGAGCGACTCGGCTCGTCGCAGTTCAGGCCGTCCGACTTCCGGCTCATTGCATCGACCAAGATCCCGCTCGCCGAACTGGTGGCGCAAGGCCGCTTTCGTGCCGACCTGTACTTCCGCCTCAGCGCCCTGCAAGTTGACCTGATGCCGCTGCGACGCAGCCCTGCGCGCATGCTGAGCCTGTTCGAAGCGTATTGCCACAACGCGGCGATGCGCCTGGAGCTGCCGGTTCCGGTGATCACCCCCCGTGTCGCAAGCGGCCTCATCGCCCATGAGTGGCCGGGCAACATTCGTGAGCTGCGCGCCGCCGCGACTCGCCATGTCCTCGGGCTGCCCTTGCACACCGACTGGGAGGCCGATCCGTCGGTCGACCCGGAGGCCAATGACCTGTCCCTGCGCGGCATGCTGCGCGCCTACGAACGCATGCTGCTGCGCTGGAGCCTCAAGCGCGGTGCCGGTTCAGTGCGCGCGGTCGCAGAGGGGTTGAACATGCCCCTCAACACCCTCTACTACCGCCTCAGCGTGCTGGGGCTGTCGTAGCGCTGGCAACGCCGTCCCGCTCGGGCGGCGGCCGGCGGGCGGGCGGGCAAGGGCGTGATGATTGCCGCGCCTTTGCCGTCACTGACAAGCCATGGTGGCGCAGCCTGCCATACAGCGTGCGGGCGGCCATGCTCAGCTCCCGGCCCACGGGTGCCACGCACCCGCGATGCCGCTCCAGGGTCCACTTCAACAACACCCGCTCGCATTCCAGGACGGCGTCCTTGAGCGAGAACCGATGCTCCTGGACCGGAAACAAGGGCAGGCCCAAGGTCCAGCGCAATGCGGCTGCCTGCAACTCCCGCACATTGCCGGGCCAATCGTGGGCCAGCAAGACCTTGTCGCTCGGCAGGCCGACCTCGGCCTCCGCCACACCCAGCTTCGCACAGGACCGCCGGACCGCGGCATGGAACAGGCGCAGCAGGCGGGCCGGCTGCTGCCGCACCGGCGGCAGGTGGATCTCGATCGTCAGCAGCCGGAAGTAGAGGTCGCTGCGGAAACGGCCTTGTTTTACCAAGGAGTATAAGTTCTCTTTCGTCGATGCCACCAGCCGGAAGCTCGACGGGCGGAATACCGAGCAGCCGAGCCGCTCGGAACCGCGCTCCTGCAGCGTGCGCAGCAACTTGGCTTGCAACCACAGTGGACAACTGTCGATCTCGTCCAGGTAGAGGGTGCCTTCGTCCGCCAGCTCGATCTTTCCCGGCCGCGCCTTGCGCGCCCCGGTGAAGGCGCCCGCCTGGTGCCCGAAGAGTTCTGCTTCGGCCAGGCTTTCGGGGATGGCGGCGCAGTTGAGCGACACCAGGAGGCCGCGGCGGCCCGACTCCTGATGGATGAAGCGGGCGAGCCGGTCCTTGCCGCTGCCGGTTTCGCCGCGGATGACGATGTCGACCGAGCGCCCCGCCAGCGAGGCCGCCAGCCGCCAGGCCTCACCGTCCAGATCCAGCTCCAGCGGCTCCTCCGCGAGGGGCGGCCTGCCGGCAGGCAGTGCATCCGCGGAGCAGCGCCCTACCGGGGAAAACTGCATCAGGAAGCGGGTCCAGGACAGTGCGCAACCGGGCTTGGGGCTGAACGGAATCGGAGACTGGGCAGGCAGCCGCTCCATGCACGACAGCAGCCCGTACATGCGCTGCGAAGCACTCACCGACACGCACCTGTAGGCCTCGGCCGCCGCGGCGCAATCCTCCTCGCTCGGATCGATCAGCAGCACACGGCGCGACTGGCGTTCAAGCCAGCCGCCCACTTCATGGGGCGACAGCAGGACGACCTCGAAGCCGAGCCGGCGTGCATGTTCGCTGACATGGCCGACGTCGCGCGGCTCTCTGGCACAGACGCCCAGTTCGACGGGCAGTGACGTCACTTCTGCATTCCTTTTCTTATTTGAATCCACAGGCCTGTCGAGGACAGCCAGTTGTTTCTCATGCGTCCGGTACGGTTCACATCGACAGAAAACCGCCCGCCCGATGCCGCCGGCGAATGTATCTGCAACTGGTTTGACCAGCTGTGCGGTTCGGCACAGTCGCTGCGGCTTTTGCACATGTGATGCGTAACGGACGCCTGCAGCCCGGCAGATGTGCGATTAGCGGCAGCGCCCCGCGATCGCAGCGAGCTCGAACGTCATCCGATGCAGGCACGCAGTCCTTCGCGCACCCGGGACAGGCGCGAGCGCACGGTGCCGATGGGCACCCCTTGCCGCAGCGCTGCTTCCTGGTAGGTGTGGCCTTCCTCGACCACGCACTCCATGGTGTCGCGCACCCGCTGCGGCAGCGTCTGGATGAAGCCTTGTGCCAAGCGGGCGAGCTCGCGGGTCTCCACCGCCCGCTGCGGGTCTGCCAGCGGGTCGGCCACGTTCTCGAAAGCCTCCAGTTCGCCTTCCTCCAACGATTCGGTCTGCCGTCGGCGCAGGTGTGCGCGGGCCATGTTGACCGCGATGCCGAAGAGCCAGGTCGACGGTCGCGAGAGCCCTGAGAACCGGTGTGCGCACCGAAGCGCTTCGACGAAGGTCGCCTGCATGACGTCCTCCGCGTCCTCCGGACGACCCACCCGACGCAACACGAACAGGAACACGTGCTCCCGGTGCGCCCGATAGAGCTCGCTCACGTTCAACAGGGCCGGCAGCGGCGCTTCGGCGGCCCCGGCCGTGGAAGGATTCACCATGCTGCCGGCGGCGGGCACATCGGCGGGTTCTTGTTGCAAGAAGGTCATCGCGTATTTCTCGTAGGTTGTGAGTGCGGCGCGCGGCCACCCCCAGGGCGATGCAAGAACAGGTGCCACCGTCCACCGAGGGCCGCATGCCTTGAGAACACTGGGATGCGGCGCCCGGGCACTGCCGGCCTTGTGCGAAAACTTGGAATGCAGCCCCGCCGGGCATCTCAATCCTTCGCCGATCGACTGATACAGACCCACAGCTCCCTGCTTCCTGCCTACGGGTGCGATCAGCAGGGCCCACCCAGAAGGACGGTGACGCGCGACCGCGCAGGTCGCCTCCTCAGCGAGGCACTCCACCGTCGCGGCGGTCGATGCCAGGCCCTTTCGATGACGAGCCGCCTTTTTTTGGAACCGTTGTCCAGGTGCCGTCACTCATGCCAATGAATCGACGCTCGGTCCCGGCTGCACTCGCACCGATGACGGCCGGCGATCGGCGCCATCCCCGCTTTGCAGAAGAACCAACGACAGACATGCCCGCATCGAACCTGCCCGAACGCTGCAGTCCTCCTGCGCAGCGCCCTGCCTCGCGAGGGCCTGCGACATGAGTGACACCGACGCCCTGCCCGAGAACTGGTGGATGCCGCTGGAGGGGAGCGATCCTTGCGGCCCGAACCTGGAATACGACCCGGACTTCATCGCCCTGGTCGAAGCCGCGGCCGGGCGGCCCGAGACCCTGTTCGGGCCGGGCCAGCCTGCGGACTGGCTGCAGGTGCGCGCGTTGGCCGAGGCGCTGATGCCGCGGACCCGCGATCTGCGCATTGCCGCGCTGTGGGGTCGCGCGGCGGTGGCACGGCACGGCCTGGACGAACTGCCCAGGGCCCTGCACTTGCTGGCTCGCCTGCTGGAGCAGTGCTGGGACCACCTGCATCCGCAGCCCGACGAGGAGGACGCGGATGCGGTGGTGCGGCTCGGCCCCTTGATCGAGATCGATGCGCCCAAGGGTCTGCTGGGCGACCTCCGCCACGCCGCCCTGACCACCGATCGACGCCTGCCGAACCTGCGCCTGCGCGACATCGAGGTGGCCCTGGAACGCCTGGCGCCACGCGAGCTCGACGAGCCGCTGACTGCGGAGCAGATCCGGCGCGCCTTCGCCGAGGTGCCGGAAGTGGCGCAGGCGCTTGTGCTGAAAGTGGCCGAGGCCCAGGCGGCACTGAACGCCCTGCGCGATGCCATGGCCGCCCGCTTCGGGGCCGCACAGCCAGTGCAGCTCAAGGCCCTGCGCCAGATGATGGGCGACCTGCAAGGGCTGCTGCCAGCCGCCGCGGCGCCGGGCGCGACCGACGGGCAGGAGCTGCACGAAGAGGAGCGGCCCGCGACCGAGCCGGTGCGCGGCGCCGCCGACGGCGCACCACAGGGCTTGTCCATCGAGACCCGGGCCGATGCCATCCGGGTGCTGCGCCAGGTCCGCGCCTTCCTCGAACGCAC
Source organism: Eleftheria terrae (assembly GCF_030419005.1). NCBI lineage: Bacteria > Pseudomonadati > Pseudomonadota > Betaproteobacteria > Burkholderiales > Eleftheria > Eleftheria terrae. Next base: position 610,222 of record NZ_CP106952.1, on the reverse strand, counting down.
GGAGCCGACCAACCCGGCGCAGCTCATGCTTAGGCGAGCCGAGCGCGTCATCGACAAGGACTTCTTCGAGCTCGTGCGCGAGATCGCTCCCGGCGGCCTGCTGGATGCGGCCCGCATCCTGGGGCTCGATGCCGAAGCACCGGTCGACTAGCCACCTCCTTCCTGACAGACAGACCGCCGCCGCACCTGCGAGCGGCCGAACGCATCCATGGAGAACCGAATGGGAAGCAGCCAGAAATTCATTGCGCGCAACCGCGCTCCCCGTGTCCAGATCGAGTACGACGTCGAGCTCTACGGCGCCGAGAAGAAGGTGCAGCTGCCCTTCATCATGGGTGTGATGTCCGACCTTGCGGGCCGCCCCGAGGAGCCCTTGCCGCCCGTCGCGGAGCGGCAGTTCCTGACGGTCGACACGGACAACTTCGACAGCCGAATGAAGGCCATGAAACCCCGCGCGGCCTTCACCGTGCCCAACACCCTCACCGGCAACGGCCTGCTGGCGGTGGACCTGACCTTCGGCTGCATGGATGACTTCTCGCCCGGCGCGGTGGCTGCCCGGGTCGACGGGCTGCGGCAGCTGCTGGAAGCCCGCCAGCAGCTGAGCAACCTGATCACCTACATGGACGGCAAGGAAGGCGCGGAGGCCCTGATCAGCAGCGTGCTGCGCGACCCGGCGCTGCTGCAATCGCTCATCGCGTCACCGCAGCCGGACGCTGCCGGCTGAGCCCGGGGCCGGCCCCAGGCCCGGCCACCCCGTTGCCCTTCACGGGCGCCCCGACCACTTCTCCAACCGCACGCTTGCGCATTTCCATGCTCGACTCCACGCAGATCCACGCCGACCACGGCGGCGCCACCCTCGACGGCAGCGACTTCTCGGCGCTGCTCAACAAGGCCTTCAAGCCCAAATCCGACGAAGCCCGCAAGCAGATGGAGGCGGCGGTGCGCACGCTGGCCCACCAGGCACTGCAGCATGTGACGCTGATTGACGGGGATGCCGTCAGCCGCATCGAGGCATTGATCGGCGCGCTGGACCGCAAGCTGTCGGAGCAGATCAACCTCATCCTGCACCATGGCGAGTTCCAGAAGCTCGAATCGGCATGGCGCGGCCTGCACTACCTCGTCAACAACACCGAGTCCGACGAGCAGCTCAAGATCCGCGTGATGCCCATCAGCAAGCAGGAGCTGGCCCGCACGCTCAAGCGCTACAAGGGCTCGGCCTGGGACCAGTCGCCGCTGTTCAAGAAGATCTATGAGGAGGAGTACGGGCAGTTCGGCGGCGAGCCGTTCGGCGCGATCGTGGGCGACTACCATTTCGACCATTCGCCGATGGACGTGGAGTTGCTGGGCGAGATGTCCAAGATCGCCGCGGCCGCGCATGCCCCGTTCATTGCGGCGGCCTCGCCCGCGGTGATGCAGATGGAATCGTGGGGCGAGTTGGCCAACCCGCGCGACCTGACCAAGATCTTCACCACGCCGGAATACGCCTCCTGGCGCTCGCTGCGTGAAAGCGAGGACGCGCGCTACCTGGCCTTGTGCATGCCGCGCTTCCTCGGCCGGCTGCCCTACGGGCCGAAGACCAACCCGATCGACGAGTTCGACTTCGAGGAGGACACCGCCGGCGAGCACCACGAGACCTACACCTGGTGCAACGCGGCCTACGCGATGGCGGTGAACATCAATCGCGCCTACAAGCTGCATGGCTGGTGCTCGCAGATCCGCGGTGTGGAGTCCGGCGGTGCGGTCGAGAACCTGCCGACGCACTGCTTCCCCACCGACGACGGTGGCGTGGACATGAAGTGCCCCACCGAAATCGCGATTTCCGACCGCCGCGAGGCGGAGTTGTCGCGCAATGGCTTCATGGCGCTGGTGCACCGCAAGAACTCGGACTTCGCCGCCTTCATCGGCGCGCAGTCGCTGCAGAAGCCGATCGAATACGACGACCCCGATGCAACCGCCAACGCAGCGCTGGCGGCGCGCCTGCCCTACCTGTTCGCCTGCAACCGCTTCGCCCACTACCTGAAGTGCATGGTGCGCGACAAGATCGGCTCCTTCAAGTCGCGCGAGGCGATGGAGCGCTGGCTGAACGACTGGATCTTCCGCTACGTCGACGGCGACCCCGACAACAGCACCGAGCAGACCAAGGCGGAGCGCCCGCTGGCGGCCGCCCAGGTGGTGCTGGAGTCCATCGAGGACGCGCCCGGCTACTACCAGGCCCGGTTCTACCTGAAGCCGCACTACCAGCTCGAAGGGCTGTCGGTGTCGCTGCGGCTGGTGTCCAAGCTGCCTTCCGAGAAGTCCTGAGCCGGACTTCCCCCGTACCCCTGATTCCGGGCCTGTAGCCAGGCCCTCAGCCAGCCCCCGCGGTGCGGGGGCCTTCTGGCGCGCGCCTGCGCGTCGCCGACCTCCGGAGTGATTCCATGCCAGGAAATGCATTTATCAAGTTTGAAAAGATCGACGGCGGCACTGCCCCCGGCGAGTCGCAGCAGTTGACCCATCTCGGCAGCGCCGGATGGATCGAGATCAGCGACTGGAGCTGGGACGTCGAGGCCGAGGCCAGCCACCTCAAGGGCACGGGCGCCGCCGTCGGCAAGCCGACCCCGGGCGTGCTGAGCTTCTCGCACTACTACGACAAGTCGTCCCCGGTGCTGCTGCAGTACATCGTCAAGGGCACCCACTTCAAGACCGCCACCATCGACATGCTCAAGCAGACCGGGCGTGACGAGCCGGAGCTGTACTTCCAGCTGATCGCCAAGGACGTCTTCATCACCAAGGTGGGCAGCAGCAGCGGCGACGACGGTGCCGTCAACCAGGACGTGGAGTTCGTCTTCAAGCAGCTGGCCATCGGCTACAAGCGCCAGCGCAACGACGGCGTGCTGGACAAGGCGTTGTTCTTCCGCTGGAACATCGCCGAGATGACCCAGCAGACCCCGGACATCAAGCTCACCATCAATTGAGGACCCACCATGGCAGGCAATAGCTTCATCAATTTCGGCAAGGCGGACGTCCCGCAGGGCGAATCGCTGCAGAAGGGCCACCACGGCGACCAGGGCTGGATCGAGATCAGCGACTGGAGCTGGGACGTGGAGGCCGACCACAGCGTGACCAAGGGCACCGGTGCGGCCGTCGGCAAGCCCACGCCCGGCACCCTGAGCATCAGCCACTACTTCGACACCTCGTCACCGGCCATCTTCGCCAAGATCGTGGCGGGCAAGCACTTCCCGGAGATCACCATCGAGATGCTGAAGGCGACCGGCAATGTCGACGGCCCGCAGACCTACTTCCAGGTCAAGGTCACCGACGCCTTCGTGACCAAGGTGGGCACCAAGGGCACCGAGGACGGCAGCCTGGAGCAGGACGTGGAGTTCGTGTTCAAGGAGGTCTACATCGGCTACAAGCCGCAGAAGAACGACGGCTTGCTGGACACGGCCCTGGGCTTCGAATGGAGCGTCAAGGACATGAAGACCGCCACCGCCATCGGCGGCAAGCTGCGCTGAGCCACCGCCATGTCGCTGCCGATCGCCTTCCTCGACCTGGCCTGCCTCGGCCGCCCCATCTCGGGCGAGAGCCGGGTGCAGGGCTATGAGAACCAGATCATGCTGCTCACCCTGTCGTGGTCGGCGACGGCCGAGCACAGTGCCTCCAAGGTCAAGCGCCAGCGGACCGAGCTGCGGCCCGGGCATGTGGTGATGTCCAAGCACCTGGACCGCAGCAGCATGGCCCTGTACCGCTGCGCCAACGAGGCACGCCGCTACGACCGGGCGCGCATCACGGTGATCGATCCGGCGCTGGCCGGCACCGGCGACCGGCCGGTGCCGATGCTGGAGCTGGACCTGCAGGACGGCACCGTGGTGCAGCTGGCCACCCGCACCAGCGACAGCGCCCATGCGAAGCCGATCGTGGAGGACATCTCGCTTTCCTTCAAGGACATGCAGATCCGCTACTTTCCCCTCGACCCGCAGCGGCTGCGCCGCCCGGCCCCCACCACCGTGCTGCTGCGAAGCAGCCGGTATGACTGAGGCGCGCGCCCATGGCTGAACGTGCAAGGCTGTTCATGTCCGTCGTCAGCGAGTCGGCGGGCAACATCCAGGGCGAATCGCAGGTGCCTGCGATGCGCGGCTGGATCGATGTGGAAGACTGGCAATGGTCGCTGCGGGCGTCCGGCGACGCGGGGCGGCACCCGGAGCCGTCGGTGTTCACCGTGTCCAAGCGGATGGACCGTGCCAGCACCGCGCTGCTGTCCACCATGGACCAGGGCAGCGCGATGACGGTGGTCCTGTGCATGGAGGAGTCCTCGCAGGACATGATGAGCCTGACGATCCGCCTGGAGCAGGCCCGGTTCACCAGCTATCGCCTCGACCTCGAAAACGACGACAGCTCGGCCGGCGTGGTGGAGGAGTGGGACATCGACTACCGGCAGGCCAGCTTCGAGTACCGCGCCGATCGGCAGTCGGGCGCCATCACCACTTCCGTCGTCCGGCTGGCCGGTGCTTCGGTCGAGGCACCGGACGCGCCGCAGCGCCGGCTGGTCCAGCTGGCCGGCCAGTTGTCGGTGCGCGATCTCGAAGCGGTCTGGACCGACATGCTCGACGAAAGCCGCCGCCGTACCGGCCAGCCTGGCCACGGCAATGGCCCGGGCAATGGCAACGAGCGCTGAGCCGCTGTCGTGCCCTCCCCCATGAATCCGCTGGATGCGTATGCCGACCCCTCTCGCCCATGACCGCCTGCAGCCATCGCTGCTCGACCGCCTGATTGGCGCCGACGCGCCACACGACGGGGCCGACCGGACCCTGAGCCGCCGGCAGCTGCGCGAGGTGGTCGCACGCGACCTGGTCTGGCTGCTGAATGCGACGCGTCCCGAGCCGCCGCAGGAGGACGACCCCTGGGCCGCCGGGCCCGCAATGCCGTCGGGCGGCGGCGAGCACCGGCGGCGATGGCACGAGGCGTCGCATGCGCGGGCGTCCGTCCTCAACTTCGGCCTGCCGGCCATGACCGGCGCCTCACAGGGCGCGGTGGACCGCCGCCGCCTGCAGCGCGAGCTGGCCGAAGCGATCCGCCGCTTCGAGCCGCGGCTGATCCCCGAGACGCTGGAGGTGGCCGTGGAAGGCGCCGCCAGCGAGCGCAGCCACAGCCAGCTGAGGCTCGTCATCAAGGGCCAGCTCTGGTGCGAGCCGGTGCCGCTGGACCTGTGGCTGGCCGCCGAGCTGGACCTCGAGACCGGCCATGCCCGCCTGCGCGAGCTGCGCAGCTGACACCGGAGCGATCCCATGGACCCCCGCCTGCTGCAGTACTACAACCAGGAACTCCGCTACCTGCGGGAGCTGGGTGGCGAGTTTGCCCTGGCCCACCCGAAAGCGGCCGCACGCCTCGGCCTCGGCGGCATGCCGGGGCAGGACCCCTACGTCGAGCGCCTGATGGAAGGGTGCGCCTTCCTGGCGGCCCGGGTGCAGCTGAAGCTGGATGCGGAGTTTCCGCGCCTGTCGCACCGCCTGCTCGACATGGTGTACCCCGGCTTCAACGCGCCCATTCCCGCCATGCTGGTGGCGCAGGTCGATCCGCTGCCGGATGCCCACCTGCTGGCCGGGCACCGGCTGCCGCGCGGCAGCGTGCTGTCCGGCCCGGCCATGCCCCTGTCGGCCACCCGCTGCGAGTTCCGCACTGCGCAGGACGCGGTGCTCACGCCCGTGGAGCTGGCGTCAGCGCGCCAGGCGCTGGACCTGTCGGGGCTCGATCTGTCCCGCCTGCCACCCGGTCCGCGCCCTCGCGCCGCCCTGGTGCTGGAATTGCGCCTGCCGGAGGGCATGCGCTTCGACCAGCTGGAGCCGGACGGCCTGCGTTTTTTCCTGACCGGGGCACCGGAGGTCGCGGCCACCCTGGTGGAGCTGTGCCTGAGCGCGGTGGTGGGCGTGATGGCAGGGCCGCCCGGCAGCGTTCGGCACTGCCCGCATGCCAGTGTCTCGCCGGTGGGGTACCGGGATGACGAAGCCATGCTGCCCTGCCCTGCCCAGGGCTTCGGCGGGCTGCGCGTCTTGCAGGAGACGCTCACCTTCCCGGAGCGCTTCCAGTTCATCGATGTCGCCGGCCTGCGGCCCACGTTCGCCGCCACGCCCGGGTCGAGCCTGGAGCTGGTGCTGCTGCTGTCGCGTCCGGACGAGGCGCTGGCTGGCGCCATCGGCCCGGCCAACTTCCGGCTCAACTGCGTGCCGGCGGTCAACCTGTTCCCGCGCCGCGCCGACCGGGTGCATGCCGGGCCCGACCGCCATGAGTTCCACGTGGTGGCGGACCGCACCTCGCCGCTGGACTACGAGGTGTACGACGTGACCGCCATGACGGGCTTCGATGCTGCCGGCCAGGCACAGCGATTCACGCCGTTGTACGGCAGCCCCCCGCAGGGCAGCGCGACGCAACGGCAGGCCTACACGCTGCGCCGCGAGGCGCGCCTGGTGAGCGAGCGGGCGCGTCGCGACGGGCCGCGCTCGGCCTACCTCGGCAGCGAGGTCTACCTGGCCTGGTCCGATGCCGATACTGCCGCCACCGGCCGCGACCTGGACCAGGTGGCCCTGCAGCTGCTGTGCACCAACCGCGACCTGCCGCTGTTCCTGCGGGCCATGACCGAGCTGCCGCTGGAGCTCGACACCGGCATCGGCCTGCGCTCGGTGCGTGCCGTCGCCGGCCCTTCGCGCCCGTGGTCCGCGCCGCCGGAGAGTGCCGCCGCCTGGCGCCTGCTCAACCTGCTGTCGCTCAACTACCTGTCACTGGTCGACGCGGAAGCGGGCGACGCCGCGGCCGCGCTGCGCGAGCTGCTGCTGCAGCTGCCGCAGGCGCAGGACCCGGCAGTGGCCCGGCAGATCGGGGCGATTCGCGCGGTGCGCGCGTCGGCGGTGCAGCGCCGCCATCCGGTGCCAGGACCCATCGTCTACTCGCGGGGCGTCGAGGTGCGCCTGGAGCTGGACGAAAGCAACCTGTCCGGGCACAGCGCGTTCCTGCTCGGCGCCGCGCTGCACCACTACCTGGCGCGGCATGTATCGATCAACAGCTTCGTCGAGACGGTGCTGGTGTCGCTGTCGCGTGGTGAGGTGGCCCGCTGGCGTCCACTGGCCGGCGCCCGTGCCGTGCTGTGATGGAGGACGCGATGACCGGCATGCCCCCTCCGCCTTCGCCCGGGCTGGCACCTTCACGGCCGGCTTCGGCTTCGAGTTGGCCTTCGCCTCCCGCCGGGCCGGTCGCCGATCCGGCTGCCTGGCTGCGGCAGGCAGCGGCGCGGCCCCACCAGCAGGATCTGTTCGCGCTGCTGCGCCGCTGGGAGGCGACCCATCCGGCGCTGCCGCGGCTGGGCGAGGCGCTGCGCCCGGGCGACGAGCCGCTGCGCATCGGCCAGGGCGCGGAGCTCGACTTTGCCCCGGCACCGGTGCAGGCCCTCATCGCCCAGGCCGAGGCGGTGCCCCGGCTGCTGCAGCGCGTCTTCGGCCTGGTGGGCCCGAACGGCCCGCTGCCCCTGCATCTGACGGAGCTCGCGCGTGAACGCGACCGCCATCACGCCGACCCCGTGCTGCAGCGTTTCCTGGACCTGCTGACGCACCGCTTCGCGCTGCAGTTCTACCGCGCCTGGGCACAGGCGCAGCCGGTGCTCGCGGTGGACCGCCCGGACGGCCCGGCGCGCTGGGCCGCGCGCCTGGGTGCCTGGGCAGGGCTGGGGCTGCCGGCGTTGTCGCAGCGCGATGCGCTGGGCGACGATGCCAAGCTGGCCTTCATCGGGCGCCTGTCGCGCCAGGTGCGCGATGCAGACGGGCTGCAGGCTTGGTGCCGGTCGGTGTTCGGGGTCGCGGTGCGTATCGAGCCCTGGGTCGGCCACTGGGTGACGCTGCCGCCGCAGGCGTGCATGCGGCTGCGGGGCCTGCCCGCGGCCGGGCCGGCGGGTGCCGAGGGCGCCCTGGGGCGCGGCGCCGCGCTGGGCCGGACGGTGTGGGATGTGCAGCACCGGTTCCGCATCGTGCTCGGCCCGTTGACGCTGCAGCGCTACCGCAGCTTCCTGCCGGGCGGCGCGGAGTTGAAGCGGCTGCGGGCCATGGTGCGCCAGTGGGTCGGCCTGGAGCTGGACTGGGAGCTGCGCCTGGTGCTCGAGCGCCAGGAAGTGCCCCGCCCGCGCCTGGGCCGGGCGGCGCCCGGTGCCGGCCTGGGCCTGGGCCAGTGCCTCTGGCTCGGCGTGCGCCCGCGCGAGTGGCATGGCGACGAGCTGCTGCTGGATGCCGAGCGGCGCGCCGGCGAATGCCCGCCGCCACCGGCCGGCGGTGCCGCCCCTTCATCTTCCCTTCCAACCGACCGCCCCGCTTCGCCTCCGGGCGGGCAGGCCTCCTTCGCATGAACCACACCATCCACCCTGCCGTGCTGCGCGCCCCGTGCCACCCGCTGACCCGCCCCGGCGCCGAGCACGGCGCTGCCAGCGCGCCATGCCGCGTTTTCGAGTGAGGCGAGCGCCATGTCGACGACAGATGCCTTGAACGAAGCCCGCTTCCTCGGTCCCCTGCCGGGCGAAGAGTTGTTGTTCCGCCGCCTGCAGCTGCGCGAGGAGCTGGGCCGCCTGCCGGAATTCCGGCTCGAGCTGTTGCGCTCCAGCCAGAAGGCGCCACTGCGGCCGGACGAGCTGCTGGGCCAGCCGGCCGCGGTGGCCTTGCGCCTGGACGATGAACAGGAGCGCTTCCTGCATGGCTTGATCGTGCAGGTCGAGCGCAGCGGCCACACCGGGCGCTTCGACGCCTACCGGGTCGTCCTGCGGCCGTGGCTGTGGCAGCTCACGCTCGGTTCGGACTGCCGCATCTTCCAGGACATGACGGTGCTGGACATCCTGAAGGCGGTGTTCGCCGCCTACCCCGGCGCCGGCCCGGTGGAGCAGCGGCTGGGCGATGCGAACTTTGCCCGGCGCCCCTACACCGTGCAGTACAACGAGAGCGACTTCAATTTCATCCTCCGCCTGATGGAGGATGAAGGCCTGTACTTTCATTTCCGGCATGAGCGTGAGCGGCATGTGCTGGTGCTGTGCAATGGCAGCGCCAGCCACCGGCCCACCCCGGCCGGCACCTTGCGATGGAACGAGGCGCAAGGCAACAGCGCGCTGCGCGAGGACGTGGTGCTGCAGTGGGCGCGTGCGCACACGCTGCAGCCACTGGGCGCCGCCGCCACCGACTTCGCTGCCGAGCTGCCCGAGTCCAGCCTGATGCAGCGGGCCCGCCGCAGCGGCATGGGCCGCACGGTGGGCGAGCACCAGCGCTACGCCTGGCCCGGTGGGCATGACGACCTGGCGATGACGGCCCGGCTGCAAGACAAGCGCGCCGCCGGCGACGCCCGCGTGCGCCGGGAGGTCGACCGTTTCGACGCGCTGGCCAGCGTGGCCACCGGTGTCTCGCCCTACCGGGCGCTGACGGCCGGGCAGACCTTCGACTTCGCGGCCCATGACGATGCGGGCGCCTACCTGGTCACCGGCGCGGTGGCCGACATGGATTTCGCCGGCTACGAGGCGAACACGGATGCGCGCAGCACCAGCTACAGCTGCCGCTTCAATGCGGTGCCCAAGGCGCTGGCCTTCCAGCCGCAGCTGGAGGCCACTCGTCCGCGCATCCACGGGCCGCAGACCGCGGTGGTGGTGGGGCCGGCCGGCGAGGAGTTGCATGTCGACCGGTATGGCCGCGTGAAGGTGCAATTCCATTGGGACCGCCAGGGGCGGCGCAATGAACGCAGCTCGTGCTGGGTGCGGGTGAGCCATCCCTGGGCCGGCAAGGGCTTCGGCATGGTCGCGCTGCCGCGCGTGGGCGACGAGGTGATCGTGGAGTTCCTGGACGGCTGGCCCGACCGGCCCATCATCACCGGCCGCGTCTACAACGGCGCCAACCCCACGCCCTACCCGCTGCCGGAGCGGGCCACCGTCGCCGGCGTGCGCACGCGCTCCAGCCGGGGCGGCACCCCGGACAGCGGCAGCGAGCTGCGCTTCCAGGACGCGCGCGGCGAGGAACATGTCTGGCTGAAGGCGCAGCGCGACCTGCACCACTGGGTGGGCCGCGACCACCGGCACACCGTGCTGCATGACGAGTCCTGCCATGTCGAAGGTCGCCGCCGCGCCGAGGTGGGCGGCGACCTGCAGCTGGGCGTGGGGCAGGAATGCCGCCTGCGCCTGGACGGCGACGTGCATGCTTCGCTCGGCGCGGACCTGCTGCTGGGGCTGGGCGGCGCGATCGAT